>NZ_AGBF01000042.1 GCF_000225525.1 Streptomyces zinciresistens K42
CAGACCGGCCGCAGTTCCCGCACCCGCCGCTTCAGCACCGACAACGACCGTTCCCACCCGATCCGCTCGGCGATCACCGTGGCGGGCATCCGCGGGTACTTCGCCAGCAGTTCGCGGATCGCTGGCTCCACCGCGTCCACGATCGAGCCCTTCGGCGCCCGCCGGTACTTCGGCGGATCGTCGCTGGCCACGGCCCGCCGCACGGTGTTCCGGGCGATCCCCAGATGCCGCGCGATCCCCTTGATCGACATTCCCTCCGCACGGTGGAGCCGCCGGATCTCAGCCCAGTCCTCCACACCGATCACCTCTTCCACCTGACTCCCATGGAGCCAGACTGATCACTTGATCACGGAAGGGGTCACTTTTCATCGACCGATAGGGGGTCACGGTTCACGGAACGGCGACAGTTTTCGGCCTTACTCGCTCCCAGGCGGGGCCGTCGTTAGCCCAAGTGCTGCTGCTGGAGGATCACTCAGGTACGACTCCAGCGGCGGATACGGGGGCGATGGACCGCGGATGCGCTCGTACCACGGAAGTACACACACCCCCGTTGCATCCCCAGCACGGCAATCCCCTGATGCATTGGCCACAGGACTCACCCTTGTTGGGGCAACACTCATGGCCGTGATCAAGGTGCAGGCCATCTCCGTCAGCATGCACAACCGGGCAAATGGCGCACTTGTACCCCTGATGCTCGAAGAGCAGATGCACATCCAAGAACGACCGCGTGTGCTTACTGGCTCGAGTCACGATCCCCTGACACAGCTTGCAGTTACCCCGGGGGGGTCATGACCCTTGACGTGGTGTAGGGGATCAGTCGTTTGATGCGGCCGGCAGGACGGTCGTGTCGTCGGGATAGAGGGCATCCATGCTCTCGTTGGAGAGGTAGCGGCGGGGGAAGGCGATCCATTCGTCGTGGAGTTCGGCGAGGACGGCGGTGGCCAGGCGGAGGACTGCGGTCGGGTTCGGGAAGACCTGGACGACGTCGGTCCGGCGCTTGATCTCCCGGTTCAGCCGTTCCAGCGGGTTGGTGGACTGGATCTTCTTCCAGTGCTGGTGCGGGAAGTCCGCGAACGCGGTCAGGTCCTCCTTCGCCTCCAGCAGCATTTCTCTGACCTTGGGGAACTGGCGGCCGAGCATGTCGGCGACCGTGTCGAGCTGGGTGCGGACCGCGTCCGCGGTGGGCTGGGCGAAGACGGTGCGGATCGTCGCGGCGACCATCTCCGCCGACCCCTTCGGGATCACGGCGAAGACGTTGCGGACGAAGTGAACACGGCACCTTTGCCAGGCGGCGCCGAGCATGACCTTGCGGATCGCTTTGACCAGGCCGCTGTGGCTGTCGGAGATGACCGGGCGAACGCCGCTCAGGCCCAATGCCGTTCGGTTAGTCGTCTGGCGGGCTTGGCGATGCGTTGATCTCGATGTGGACGGTGGTTCTGTGGGTTCGATGGTCGGTGTTGCGGCCGACGGCGCGGTACTTGGAGCTGATCGCTCGTTTCTTCACGCGGGGTCGGGACCGGTCTCGGCGGGCGGGCAGGAGTCCGTTGAGTACGGCGGTGCCGATCTGTCCGACGAGGTCGGTCTGGGTGTGGATGATGCCGGCGGCCCGGATGATCTGGTCACGTGCCGTGTTCAGCGCGATGGTGAATGCGGCGCGGTCGGGGTCGATGTCGGGCCGGTGCAGGACGGCGTCGCTCATCGCGGTGCGTAGTGCCTGGTAGGCGACCAGAAGTGCCCAGGTCTCCTGGGTGACGGCTGCCGGGTGGCGGCCGCGCAGGACTCGGCCGCCGAGGACGGTCGATTTCAGCTCGCAGTAGCTGGTCTCGATCTCCCAGCGTTCTCGGTAGAGCCTGACCAGAGCGGTGGCGGGCGCCTCGTCGGGGTCGAGCAGGCTGGTGACGAGCCGGTAGGCGTGGTGGGCGGCAGTGTGCTTGCCGGTGCCGTCGGCAGGGGTGAGGGTGATGGTGGCCGGGATGACCCGGACGGTGACTTCACCTATGTGGGACAGGAACGTGCCGTCGGGCAGACGACGCAGGATCGGCAGCTTGAGCGCTGTGCTGTGGGTCTTGGCCCGGATGAGGAAGTCCGCGCCCGTGGACGCGACGGTGCCCACGAACGTGGTGGCTGAGAAGTTCCGGTCACCCGGCAGCAGCATCCCGGGCCGGAGTGCTCTGGCCGTGCCCGCGGCGGTGACCAGGTCACGGGCGTAGGTCAGCTCGCCGGTCGCGTCGGTGCCGAAGGCGGCGTCGATGAGGGTTCGGGTCCCGCAGGCCGTCAGCGTGACCAGACGCAGCATCGGGTAACCGGCGGGCCCGTTCGGTCCGGCCTTCGCCTTGGGGAACACCAACAGGTTCGCGGGCGTGTCCGGCAGGGCGATCTGGGTGCCGTCGATCGCGACCACCAGCCTGCCCGCGAACCGTGTCACCTGTGTCGCGGTCACCGCTGCGGGGCCTTTGACCAGGTCGAACAGTGCTTTCAACGGTTTGGGGCCGACCCGTCGCATCGCAGCCGTGATTGATGAACGCGCCGGTACGGGCAGCGGCACGGACAGCGAGGCAGCCAGCCGGGACCAGATCCCCGTCCAGCCCGCCCCGGTGAACAGCGCGCCGGCGAGCAGGAGGTAGACCACCACCCGCGACGGCAGCCGCCGCACCCGCTGCTGCAGACCACCTGCAGACGCGAGTGCCTCGTCGACGAGATCGAACGGAACAACCCGGGTCAACTCGCCCAGGTGCCCCACGGCGAACACGCCGGGAGCATGCGTAATGACAGAATCAGACACTGCAGCCCTTGCTGAGGAACACGAGTCTTGGCGGACCCGAGAACCACTACAAGGGCTGCACCCGTATCACCAGCCGAAACGCCGAAAGTTGCACCGCCGATCGAACCCCTAACCGAACGGCATTGCGCTCAGGCCGCGTTCGCGCAGGTGACGCAGGAACTGGGTCCAGAACGCTTCAGTCTCGCTGTCGCCGACCATGACACCGACGACCTCGCGGCCGCCGTCCTGGGTGACACCGGTGGCGATGACGACCGCCTGCGAGACGATGCGGTGGTCGACGCGGGCCTTGACATAGGTGGCGTCGAGGAACAGGTAGGGGAACCGAATGTGGTCCAGCGGCCGGGTCCGGAAGGCGTCCAGTTGATCGTCCAGCTCAGCGCAGATCCGGGAGACCTCGCTCTTCGATATCCCGGTGTCAGAGCCGAGGGCTTTGACCAGGTCATCGACCGAGCGGGTGGACACGCCGTGGACGTATGCCTCCATGATCACCGCGTAGAGGGCCTGGTCGATGCGCCGCCGGCGCTCGAGGAGGCTCGGGAAGAAACTCCCGGCCCGCAGTTTCGGGATGGCGAGTTCCAGGTCGCCGGCCTGTGTGGTCACCGTCTTCTCCCGGTGGCCGTTGCGCCAGGTCGTGCGGGTCTCGGAGTGTTCGCCCCACTCGGCGCCGATCTTTGTGGTGGCCTCGGCCTCAATCAGTTCCTGCAGCAGCCGCTCGGCGACCTCGCGGACGAGTTCAAGACCATCGGCCGAACGTAGTGACTCAAGCAGGCGAAGTAGGTCATGCTGGGACAAGGCCACCGTGCACCCCCTGGGGTCGAACTGCCCGTTCACTCCGGACAGTTGCACGGTGGCCTGCCAGTTGAGCAGGGAGCAGACACCGGCAGACGGTGCACCCGAGGGAGCAGAACCCGCGCACTCAACCGCGGAGATCCCCTACACCACACAGCGGGACGCCATCCAAGACTGCTGCACCAGGGCCTCCTGCTGCTCGGTGATTCGACACCAACGACGGAGCTCCCGGCCTCCAATGGCATCGGTACGGCCCGCGCGCTTGCCCGCATGTACGCCGCGCTGATCGGTGAGGTGGACGGCGTGCGCCTGTTCTCCTCGGCCGTCCTGGCGTTGGCGGCCGAGGAGCAGGCTGGCGGGAAAGATCAGGTCATGCTGATCCCCAGCCGCTTCAGCGCCGGGTACATGCTGCCCACCGAGAGCAACCCGATGTTGGGGTCAAGCTCATTCGGCCACACGGGTCGAGGAGGGTCGCTCGCCTTCGCCGATCCGGAGCACGGTGCCGCCTTCGGGTATGCGATGAACAACATCGTCGGGGGCATCGACGATGTGCGTGCGTCCTCCCTGGTCGAGACGGTGCGCGAGGCTCTCGCGAAGCCGGTCGGCGTCCCTGGCGGTGAGACCGCGGGAGATTCTTCGGTCATCCGCTTGGCCACCCGGGGCGATGGACGCCAGGCACCTCCCTTCGACCCGACCTGCGTCAGCCGGGCATCGCCGTAGCGCGCCCGTCTGCCGCCGGCGGGACCCTCCGAGATCCTCGACCCCGGAGCAAGCACACCGCTCTGTCAGTACCCGCCGCTACTGTCGTGATGACACATAGGGGAGCGAGTCCAGGGAGATGGCCAGCTGTGGGTGGGAAGCTGCGGGTGGGACAGGTCTACCGTTACGCGAGCGGCAAGGACCCGAAGCCGGAGTCGCTCGACGGCTTCCCGAACTTCCACCACGTGACGCACTCGTCGGGCCACAAACGGGCTCTTCTGGAAGCCGGCATCAACGGGATGGCCAAGGTCTCCACCCCCGACGGCATACGGCGCCCGGCGATCCTCATCCGCTCCAGTCCCTGGAAGGCCGGCACCGAGCAGACGCCTTGGCACGACGTCTTCGACATGGACAACGGCCACGTCCGCTATTTCGGCGATCACAAGGCCGGTTCGAGCGTTCCGCCCGGCACGACCACCGGTAACGCCGCCCTACTCGACGCCTTCACCGACCACCAGGGGCGTACCGCCGATGAACGAGCCGCCGCCACGCCTCTGCTGCTGTTCCGCGCAGTGCCCCGGAACGGCAAACCAAAGGGCCATGTGGCGTTCTGTGGGCTCGGCGTCATCGAGCGGACCGAACGGTTGGTGCAATGGGGAGGCCGCGAGCACACCCCGTTCGTGAACTACGTCTACGACATCGCCCTCATTGACTTGACCTCCGAGGACGACACGGTCGACTGGGAATGGATCGGGGCCCGCAGGGACGAGGGCGTGTCCCACGCTCAAGCACTCAACCTCGCGCCACGGGCATGGCGGGAGTGGGTCAAGCACGGTTCCTCGGCCCTCCCGGGACTGCGTCGCCGGGTCGCCCGGGCTCAGGTGGCGAAGGTGCGTGATCAACGCCCGAAGCCAGGCAGTGGTGAAGCGGCGGACCTGGAAACGATCTACAAGTACTTCGACGGCCGCAAGCACGACTTCGAGGCTCTGGCCGCCGCGGTGGCGGCTCGTGTACTGCGTGGGGCGGGTCACGGGTACGTGGAAGGCTGGCTCACACGTCGGTCGGGTGACGGCGGAGCCGATTTCGTCGGACGTCTCGACCTCGGCGGCGGAAGCGGCCTGGCGGGCACGAGCCTCGTCGTGCTCGGGCAGGCGAAGTGCGTCAAACCCGACACACTCATCACGGCGGAGCAGATCGCCCGGGTGGTAGCCCGGCTCCGACGCGGGTGGATCGGGGTCTACGTCACCACCGGCGCCTACTCCGAGTCGGCACAGACCGAGATGGTGGAGGATCAGTATCCGATCATCCTCCTCAACGGCACGAGCCTGGTCGCGGAACTGCGGAGCATGGCCAGGGACGACCACGGCGGCGACCTGGCGGCGTGCATCGAGCACGTCCTCGCCGGACGGGAGGTCGCGATCACGAACCGACGCCCCGAGGAAATCCTGCTGCAGTAGCCGGCCACCGGCCGTCCTTACACACGGTGAACCCCGGCAGCTCTTCTTCCAGCGTGAACGCGCCTGACGGCACTCGGGGATTCACCCTCCGGCCACCACGGACAGCGACTCCCGGAACACGCCTTCCAGTTCCTCGTCGAGTACTTCCGCCGGCAGCGAGTCGAAGGAGATGAAGGCGTTGAGCCTGAGCACACGCATGAGGAAATCGCGGAGTACCCGCCTCTCCGCGTTGGGCGGAACGTCGAGCGTTTGCCACACCCTGACGATCGCCCGCACCAGATGCGGGCTCCCGCCGATCGAGGTGCGTCGGGCGTAGATCTGGTCGAAGTCCGACTCGTTGAGCACGGACAACGAGGCGTAGAGGTCCTCCCTCCCTCCGTCCTCGTCGTACAGAAGGTGTGCTCGCCACCACAGCCGGCCGAAGACGTGGCGTGTGACGTCGGTCCCCAGCACCCGGTCGCGATGCAGGTCCGCGAATCTCCACGCGGACACGTCCGGCAGGACGACGAGGGAGAGGAAGGCCCAGAGGTCACCCGCGACCGCCTCCGCCGGAACGATGCCCGAGTCTCGGTGGAGGACCGTCGCCACGTCGATGTCGAAACCCGCCGCCTGCCTCCTGCCGGGTTTGGCGGGATAGCCGCGTTCGATGGCGCACGCGAGCACCGCCTCGCGTAGGGAGCCGAGGCTCCGCTCGGGAAGACGGGACCCGCCGGTGGCCGCGTAGAACATGGCCGAGTGGGAGAGAGCCGAACGATCACGTAGGTACTCGACGGAACGGTGTAGGCACTCCTCCCGGAGGTTGGCCGCGGCCGCGGGCAGAAGCCGCGGATACAGGTGCACCATTACGTTTCCTTGGAGAAGAAGCCGACGGCGTGCTGGATCTTCGCCGAGAAGAGCGCCGGATCCGTGCGACGCGTCATGCGCAGGGAGGTGAGGGATGTACCGGGGAGGAAGGTACGCAGAAGGCCGAGCAGTGTGTGACCGAGCGTGTCCGGCTCGAACCGGGACGAGTCCGTCAGCTCTTCGTCGGACACGGCCCGCTCGATCATCAGGCGGACGACGTCCTGGCGGACGGCGGACTGGATGAGCCGTTCCGCGTATGACGCCTTCTCCGCGCGGCGAAGCGCGTTGAGCACGACCGGCGTGCCGCTGTTCACGAGCAGCACGACGGCGCCCATCGTCGCCGCCTCCAGGTTCGGACCGACGTCAAGGTACCAGGGAGCGTTCTCCGGGTAGCCGGCACTCTTGAAGTCGATCACGGCCATGGGGAACTGCGACGCGTCGCCCTGCAGCCGCACCCCGGCCCGGTGCTGCCAGAGCACGGACCCCGCGCGTCGGGGGCCGGTCGGATCCGGATTGTCCTGGGCCTTCGCGAGAACCAGTTGGGTGTCGAGGGACAATCGGCCGCCGCTGTCGCGTCCGATCACGGTGAACGAGAGCTGCGCCGAGCGGGTGCCCCCACCGTGGAGTGTGATTCGGTGGGCCAGTCGCCGGAGGCCGCTGCCGGTGGAGCTCCAGATCGCGGAGAGGGCGAGCTCGGCCTCGTATGGGAGTCCGGCCGAAGCCCTGACTGCGTCGAGGTCGACCTCGACCACCGTCTCGAGGGACAGGTCTCTCTGGAAGTCCCAGTCGGGTATGAAGGCGGGCAGCGGAACGGCTTCCCCGTCCTCGGACTTGAGGGACCACTCGGCCATCGTCACCGACCCGACGGCCGCGCTGCGATAGGGGTAGGCGCGACGATTCACCGATCGTCACCCCCTGCCTCGGCCACGACCGTCACCTCGGTCATGGTGTCGGGGGCCGGCCGGACGACCAGCGACCAGACCGTGCCGTCGCCGCCGACCGTGTGCAACGAGGACCCGTCCGTCACGGGTCCGCTCCCCGCACGCCATCCCAGCACAGTGGGGATCGACGCTCCGATGGGCGGCTCCGTCTCGACACCGCGTCCGTCGCCCAACGCGACGGCGGGGCGACCGTGGACGACGTAGGAGCCCGCGTCGGGCAGGGTGAATCGCTGGACGATGACGGCTTCACCGTCCACCACGTCGTGTTCGGGGGCTCCGTCGTACAGAACGCGCCTGCGATCGGAGAGGACGCTCGATCCTCCTCTGGGACCGGGGATCCCACCGGCTCCGGCCGGCCCCCCGGAGCCTCGTCCGGCGCCCGAGGAACCTCCCGGGGGCGTCGTACCCGCGGCGAAAACTGCCTCCGCCCCCTCCCCCGCCGTACCCGCCATGAGTCCAGCCATGAGTCGGCTCATCCCCGCGAGGGAGACGCCTTCGCCCGTCTCGTTCGCCACCCGGGCAGGCCCGGAAGTCTCCTTCATGGCGTCGTTGATCTTCCGGAGGGCGTGCTTGGCCAGGCGCTGGTCGTCGCCACTGAGCTTGTCCACCAACCAGGCGTCGTGCGATGCGGGCTCCGCCGCCGCGAAGACCCGGTCCACTGCGGCGTCGGCACGGAAGATCGCGGCGTAACCCCCGCTCTCCTCGAAGAAGGGGGGACCTTCGAGGTACTTCACCACCAGGTCGACCGGCCGCATCAGGCACGTGTGGTGAAGCCGGTCCCCGATACCCGCCTCCTGCGCCACCCGAGGGGGCCTTCCCTGAGGGGAGATGAACTTCCGCATACCGAGTCGGCCGAGGACGCGCCCCATGGACTTGTGCTCGACGAGACGGGTCATGTCGTCGTAGGCCCAGACGAACGGTCGCAGGTGGGGCACCTCCGACGGCCTGGGAACGGGGACGGCCAGGCCCTCGTGGTGGGCGGAGAAGCGCATGGGGGCGTCTCCTCCCTCCGGGAGCATCTTCGGCCAAAGGTTCCAGACCATCGCGTCGACGATCCACCTCATGGCCTCGGCGTCGTCGCGTTCGCCGAAGACCGGGTCGAGAATCGCGACGGAAGTCCCGGTGTCGCCGTCGGGGAGGGAGTTCAGGCCGAGACTTCCGGCGACCTCGTCCGCTTCATCCCCGACCAGCGGCTCGACGTAACCGCGGCGGACCCTTCCCCAGAAGTGGCGGCCGGTGAACGTCTTCGCACCGTCGTCGCCTTCCACGGTGTAGCTCTCGTGGACCGCCCACCCGATGAGTCGGGTCTCCAATCGGTCGTCCACCCGACAGCGCGTGTGCACGATCACCGTGTGCGATGCGGAGAGGAGGTGGAAAACCGCCTTCCCGAAACCGTAGGTGCCGCCACGGCCGGTGACCTTGCTGGAGCTGCCGGTCTTGCGGACGAACGACGCGAAGTCCGACTGCCCGGGAACCGCGACGTCGGCGCGGGTGGGTCCGCCCAGTCCCCTCGTCCCCGTGTCGGTCACGGTCAGGATGCGCGGGGCGGGACGTGCCAGCGAGGCCCGGAGCTTGAGGTGTCGCAGCTGAGGCGCGCCCGCGGCCAGGAGTTCGCGCCACACCGGAGCCTCACTGGGTCCGAGGGTGCGCAGTTCCACTCGGTAGTCCACCGGGCCGTCCCCGGTTCGTGCGTCCCAGCTGTTCTGAGCCGACTCCCTCACCAGAAGTGTCAGCGGGTCGAGCTCGGTGCCGTCGAGGTTCTTCAAGGCACCTTCGGCCGTCCCTCCGCCGCCGGGGGCGTAGGGCTCGGACGACCAACGCGGGGATTCCGCGCTCATGGCGTCCACCCCAGCTCGTCCAGGAAGGCATCCACGGCCGCGTCGTCCAGCACCGGCGAGTGGACACCGGCCAGGTCGACGGTGTAGCGAACGTCCAGGAGTGCGTCGGGTACCGGCTCCGCCGTGAGGCGGGGGAAGGCCCCGTCGACCTCGTACCAACGTTCTTCAAGCGGTGACACGCGCAGTGCGCCTTCGTCGTCCGTCTGTCCGTGCCGATAGCCGACACGTGCCAGTCGAAGCCACAGCTCCGACTCGTCGTCGCACATCCGGGCCGCCTCCGCGGCGAGCTCACCGACGGTCCGCCCCCGCGGGCTCTTTTCGAACCGCTGCCAGGCCAGCGTCAGACGACCGTCCTGCGGTGCCTCCAGCTGGTCGAGTCCGTGGACGTCGAAAGTCCTACGCTCCGAGGTCGTGTGTGTGCTCTTCACCTCCACGGCGCGGAGGCCGTCGGAGAAGTCGTGCCGTCCTCCCTCGGGGCCGGTCCACCACCTCACGGCGCCCGGGTCCTTGACGAGCAGGTGGAGGAGGACCGACAACTCGCCGATGAGGCCGATCTCCTGCGTCTCGGTGAGCGTGCGGGGTATGCCGCTGAAGAGCTGACGCCAGCGGTTCACCACCGCCAGCGTAGTGCGGTAGGGCTGCCGCCCGTCCGCCTCCAGTGCCACGAGGACGTCGGAGCACAGCCCCGTGAAGACGTCGTCGAGATCCCTGCGGGTGCAGACGATATCCGCGAAACGTCCGTAGGTCTCGTCGTCCTGCAACGCCCGCTCCATGACGCGGAGTGTTCCGCCGATCCGCCCGGTGGGGATACGTCGACGTCCCCGGAGGGGGATCAGCAAGTGACGCAACGAGTCACCGTCGGTAGCCGCAGCGACCGCCCCGTGCTCGGTGACGACGGGGAGCGGAGAGGTCCTGAGAGCAGCTCCCGGGCCGAGTGGGGCGAGATCCAACTCGGCCCAGTGCCGGTCGAGCACACGCCGCAGATCGGCGCCCCCGCTCAACTGTCGTCCTCCTCGAAGAGCAACGACAGGTCTTCCTCCTCGTCGTCCTGTACGCGGGACAGGTCGGCGCTGTAGTACTCCACCTCACTGTCCTCACCCCGAGGCATCGGGAAGACCAGACCGACGCCGATCACGTGGTCGACGGCATCGAGCGGGGCACGCCTCTCGCGGTTCGTCGGTGACGGCGATAGAGCGTCGATCGGGTACAGGGTCAGCAACGCGGTGTCGGGCGCCTGCTCGCGCCTGGCGTTCTTCAGCGCCGCCTCGTTGATCTCCGTCAGCGCACCGAGGTCGAGATCGACGCCGGCATCGCGACGGCTCATCAGGGTCTTGATGTCGGCGGCGTCGCCTCCGCTCTCGCCGAGCTTCGCTCGGATGACGCGGTCCACGGCGAGCCCGGGGCCGAACTCGTACCGCTTTTCCGGATCAGCGCTGAGCGGATTGCCGATGATCGCCACGTTCCAGCGCTTCAGCGAACCGCCGCCCCCGGACCGCACCCGACGCTCTACGTAACTGCGCAACAGACCCGCGTCGCACTCCAACGACTTGCCGTGGAAGCGGTATTCGTCGAGGAAGTCCAGGATGACGTCGTAGGGCACACCTCGGAGGATGTGCCTGCCCTGCATTCCGTTGTCCTGGTGTCGGGCTCCCGCCAATCGCAGGGAGCGGTCGACGAGGTCGTGGGCGGCCTGCCGGTTGGCCCGCAACCACTCGGCGTCCCGCGTACGGAAGTAGCGGGTCTGCACACGCTGTCCTCCGTACGCCGCACTCGCCTTCACCGCGTCCCGCATCTTGCCCGCCGCCGTGATACGGAGTGACGGGTGGGTCCGCATGCGGACGGCGAAGGTCCTGGGCGTCTTGTCCTCGACCATGTACACATCGATGTCCCGACGCATCTCCGACTCGACGGTGGCGATGTGCCTGAACCAGTCCCGCATCCCGTCCGTCATCCAGATGCGCGGCAGGTCTGCGTACCCTTCGCGGAAGCCGAACCAGCGGCCCATCTGCAGCAAAGAGTCGTACGTCGTGGCGTTTCGCACGAAGTAACTGACGGCGAGCCCTTCCAGGGTCAAGCCACGCGACAGAGTGTTGCCGCCCACGGCGATGGCGACGACCGGGCCGGCCTCGTAGTCCAATCGCTTCACGCTCTTCGAGTTGTCCAGGATGATGCGACAGTCGTCCACCACACCGGCCAGCAACGGCAGGAGAGCGTCGTAGGGAACGGGCGTCTCCCCGAGGTCCGGCTCGGTGCCGGGAACGCGGACGATCTCGGCCTCCCAGAGCCGCCTCAGCTCCTCGAGCAGTTCCCCGTCCGCGGCATCGAGCCACCCCGCCGTCCGCTTGCGGAACGCCTCCAAAGGCATCTCGAAGCTCTCGTGGACGACGGTGCTGACACTGGTGTGGATCAGCATCGTGGAGTGGGGCACCCCCGTACCGCGCACTCGTCGGGCGGCCGTGACGAGCCAGAAGTACAGGACTGCCGTCCTCAAGGCACCGCTGATCTCGGGTACGAACCCCTCGATCTCGTCTCGTCCCGGTCGAACGAGGGGCACCTCCTCGTCGGGGACCGTTCGGATCATGTCGTATCCGTCCGGTACCTCCTCGGGGTCCTCACCGTCCAAAGCGTCCCGGCCGAACAGAACCTCGGTGCCGAAGTGTCCGCGTGGCTTCGGCAGGTTGACGACGAAGTCCTCCGGATAGAGGTCCTTGGCGGCGGGGTCGATCAGCAGATTGGCGAAGGGCGTGGCGGTGTAACCGACGTATCCCCCGCGGGGGAACAGGTCGATGATCTCCCGGATCAGCGGATTGGTGCTACGTGACGCGACACTCGCCTGGTCGGCCTCATCGTCGATGATCAGTGTCGGGCAGTTGCGCAGGTAGTCGGGCGCCTTTGCCAACCACGCCTTGAGCTTCCGCAGCCTGGGCACGTTCTTCTTGATCACGCAAAGGACGTGCTGCTGACTCTTGTCGCCGAAGAAGGCCGCCGGGTTGCCCGCGGGAGGCTCGAAGTCCCCGACGCGACCGGTGAGCGGGTGCCACTGGTCTATCACCGGCTCCACGAGCTGCCGCTCGAGTCGGAGCTGGGTCTGGAGCCGCAGTCCGTTGTGGACGCCGGCGAGGACGATGAAGAACTTGTATCCGGCGTCGGCCGCCTTCGCGATGAGCGCGGTGAAGTTGCTGGTCTTACCCGACTGCACGTAGCCGACGACCAGCCCTCTGGTAGAGAAGGCGCTCTCTAGGGGGTGGTCGAGCATAGAAACGACCTTGGTCGAAGCGGAGTCGAGGCCGCGCAGGCTGTCCTCGTTCCACGACTGTTTCGCCAGCAGGTTCCTGAGGGCGGGCCAGCACCTGTCGTCGTCCTGGGGGCCGACGTACCAAGTCTCGCGGTTGTTCCGGACGACGGAACCGGGCTCCCGCTTCTCGCGGACGGCGATGGTCTCCTGCTGATGGCGCTCCGCGATGCGCTTGGCGAGCTCGTCGGACATGCCGAAGAGCTTGATCGTCGCCAACGCCTGTTCGGGCGTGTGCGTTTTGATCAGGCGCTTGAACGCCTCGTACTGATCCTCGAACTCCTGCAAGCCCCACCCCTCGGATACACGGCGTGCCGCGATCGTAGGGGTGGCCTACGGGTCGACCGCCGTACGAGCGGCGTCGGACCCGCGCGCCCGTCGGCCGCGGACGTCAGGTCGGCCACGGCCACCACCGCTCACCCTCCCGTAGGTGAATCAACGGTTGAGGCCCCGGCGTCGGTGTCCAATGAAACAACTCTATATCCGCGCGCACCGACAACCGGGCCCGGATGCGGGAAGTTCCCCGTAGAGAATCATCGAACGTTCTGCGCAGGACCGGTCAGGCCGCCGCCGCCAGCTTTCGTCGCCGCTTGGGCGGACGGGGAGCCTTCACCGTGGTCGTTGCCTGAAGGTCCCGCTGAGCGAGTAGCAGCGGGGCGAGGTGCTCGGCGATGGCCCGTCCCAGCCCGACGGGCACGGCGTTACCGATCTGCCGTGCGATGTCGCTCCTGCTTCCACACCATTGGAAAGACTCCGGGAAGCCCTGCAGTCTGGCCGCTTCCAGGTGTGTGATGGGCCGATGCAGCCAAGGGTGCAGGTAACGGCCCTTCTCCGGTTTGAAGAACTCCGTACGGATGGTGACCGACGGCTTGTCGCGGTGCAGTCGCCCCATGACGTCGGCGGAACCGCTCTTGTGCTTCTTCCAACAAGGCGCAAGCAACTCGAAGGGGATGTCGAACCGGTTTCCCCCCTCGGGAATGGAACGATAGCGCGACATCGAGATCGGCTTTATGCCGTTTCGGCGCAGATGAAGCTCGTCCATACGGAACGGGCCAGCGATCTTACGCCCGTTAGCGGACACTTCGCGGGTGGGTAGGTCGGAGGAGAGCTTGCGCAGCACGAGGTCGGAAATCGTCTGCCATACGGTGCGTTCGGGCCCGGCAGCCGGAGTCGGGATGAGCGCGGCCTGTAGTTCCATGTCCGTCAGGTCATCGATTAGACGAGCCGAGTCCACGGCGGATCGTAGATCCTTTCGGATTCCGACGACAATCGCACGGAAACGTCGTTGCGGCACACCATAATCAGCAGCGTTGAGAAGATCATCGTAGATGAAGTATTCGGAGAGAGCTCCCCCATCCCGCACTTCTCTGCGCAAGAGTTCGAATTCGGGAGAATTCCTGAAGGCGTCGACATTCTCCATAACGAAAGCCATCGGCCGGACGGTTGAAACCACATCCAGATAATGGCGCCAAAGCTGGTTGCGCGCATCGTTCGGATCTTGGTTTCCAAGCCTCGAAAACCCCTGGCAGGGCGGACCGCCCAACACGATGTCGGCTTCCGGGAGTCCTCCGGGCCTGTCGACCCAGTCCGCGATGTCCCCTTGGTGGATATGCGCCCCGAACTTCTCGGTGAAGTTCACCGCGTACGTAGCCGCCGCTGCCCGATCGAGCTCGACGGCCGCGACGGGCCGGTACACCGGACGGCCGCCGCACTTCGCGTCGATGAAGCCCTGCGTCAGCCCACCGCAGCCGGCGAAGAGGTCGATCGTCCTCAGCGGAGGGAGACCGGGCTCCCCCGTCTCCACTTCGGAGGCGTCGACTTCATTGTGTGGTTGGCGCATTGGCGCACTGTAGCCAGCCACCAGGCCGGAAGGCAATCTCCTGACTCTACAGCTCAACAGCGTTTCGTGCCGGCCCCCAATCAGGTCCATTTCGGACTGCTCGATCAGGTCATGCAGCCATTTAAGCTCAAGGAGTGGACCTTGGGCACCCTTCACGCGGATCATCCGACGGCCCCGCGAGCCGACGGCACACCTCTGCCTACCGCCCGCCCTCCCGCGCTTGGCGCCCCAGGGCCGGCATGACGAGGACTGATCGCAAACGTGAACAGGATCGGGCTGCCGGAGGTCACGCCAAGCGGTTCGTGAGCGACGAGTCCGGCGTCAAAGTACCCGCCACCGTCGTCCTGACCGAGTCTCGAAGGACGGGGCACGTCGTCGCCAGACTCGAATGGGCGGTCGCAGGACGCAGACACCGATACTCCCTCGGCGCAGTGGACCACCCCACCCGGAGTGCCAACCTTCGTGCCGCTTGGCTCCTGGCCGAAGAAGCCGGGCTCCTGGTGGAGGAGGAGATAGGGAACTCCTGGGCCTCGTCGAGCGGTACCCGGGCGTCGATGCGTTCCAATCGGGCACGCGACACCAAGCCCGAGCTCAGGCTCCGCTCCTCTCTGCATCGGGAAGGGCTGCGCTTCAGGGTGAACGCCAGGCCGGTGGCCACGTTGCGCCGAACCGCGGATGTACTTTTCACCAAGCACAAGGTGGCGGTGTTCATGGACGGCTGTTACTGGCACGGGTGCTCCACTCACCGGTCGATCCCATCGACGAACAGGGACTTCTGGGTGTCGAAGATCGAAGGCAACAAGAGCCGTGACAGAGAGACGGACCGCGTCCTGGTGGAACACGGCTGGTTCGTGGTCCGAGTCTGGGAGCACACGCCGATCGACGATGCGGCCGCCCTCGTACGACTCGGACTGGAGGAGTCCAAAGAAGAGCGCACCGCCCGTGTGCTCAGAGCGGACGGCCGTTGAGTAGATCGTCCAGGGCGTCCACCTCCCTTCGCAGTACGATCCGCCCGTCTCCGTCGCTGTAGGCGAGGAGCCGGGCGCCGGGGGCCAGGCCGGCCTCGACGAGAATCCCCATGGGAAGTTCTACGGAGCCGTCCTCACGCACCAGGGCCTCAGCCGGTTCTCGGATCATGCCGCCAGGATCGCACGCCGCTCCCACCCCCGTTGTTCCTCCTGGGGCAGCAGGCGCATCCAGAGTGACCAGACCCCGTAGTCGCTCTGCACGGGTTCGCAAACCGCAACGAGCCACTACGGCCCGTCCTACGTTGCGCGTCACAGGACGGCCGCCACATCAACTTGGCTGTCGGACCTCCGCCAGAACATCGTCCAAGAGTCCCCTCACATCGCTTCCGCCCAGCACCAGCTGTCGATCGAGCAGCCGGTTTCCGGTTTCGCAGGAAGTCTCGCTCACCAGGGAGCAACCGTGGCAGGCCGAGAGGTTCAGCTGCGAGGCTCCGTGCCGATCGCTCTCGATGCAGACCGGGTCGTTGGAACAGATATCCGCGTCGTCCAGAGCGGCCACCAGGAGCGGGATCAACTTCTCGGGGGCCCCGAGTCTGACGAGGCCGCCGAGGGTCCCCTGAGCGTCCCCCGCCGCGGTGTAGATCAAGATCCCGGCGGTCTTGTCCGTACGGTCGGAGTTCGCGTAGATCCGCTCCTGCAGCGCGGCGGATGCATAACCGCTTGCGAACGCCAGTCGCCGGATAAGCAGGTGCGCCAGCGTGTGCAGGGCGATGTACCTGGGTTCCGGCATGTCGAGGCGGCCGGCCCAGGGAGAGTCGGCCCTGCGCTCCTTGAGAATGCCGGCGCGTGCCTCCACCTCCGGTTGCGCCTCCCACTCGGCGAGCTTCCGCTCGTCGAACCGCAGAAAGATCCCCTCCCCGAACAGCTCGATCGCCGGGTAGGTGGGCCAACGCCGCTGGTCCGAGCCCAGATCAACGCTGATCATCGCCGCTTCTGCGTCATGACGCCGGAATCCTCGTAGAGCACGGACCTCACGGACCCTGCGCACCTGCCCGATGCCGCTGATCTTGCCGAGCAGACTCTGCGGTCCTGTGACGCCTCCGAGGCTTCGTCCGTCGACGACGAAGTCGCTTCCCGAACCGTCGCGTCCACCGTCCAGCTTCTTCAGGAACGCCGCCCACTCACCATCCTTGAGATCGAGCAGCATCTCGTCCGGTGCGGTCTCCTCCCCCGCCGCCACGGCGAGGACGGTTTCCGGCATAACTCCGAGATCGTCGGCGATCCACTCCGCCACCTGCTCCGACAGGGGCCCGCCGTTGTCCGTCACCACCTTCTCGAAGAACACGTGCCCGCGGATCTTGTCGGACGTCTCCGCGGACTGCGGACGTTCCTCCGGTATGTCGAGAGCCGAGATCCTCTCGGCGATGTAGTTGCCCGTGGCACCGCGCTGAACGGCGACCAGCTCGTACGGGCAGGGCTTCTTGACGGAGTCCTCCGGCTCCCAGGGTTGCCGCCCCGCGCAACGGATCCCGTCCCGGTGCAGAGCCCCCTTCGTCACGAGTTCCGCGAGCCTGCGCTCGTTTCCGCATCCATAACACTTCACCACCAACGCCGCGAGACCTTCGCCACGGGTGGCCAGCTTGTGGAACCTGAGCGCCTTGTAATCGCGGCAGAAACGGACCGCTTCGCTCAGGCTCGCCCCGCGCCCACGATGCGCCCACTTGAACCAGTTGACGTCCTGGGCGTGGCTGCCCTTCTGACAGACGGCGATGTAGCGCATCGGTACGAGCGCGCCGCCACACTCACAGGCGTTACTCCACTTACCTTTCTTTTTCCCGGTCAGCTTCGAGAGCTTGTCGCAGCGTTCGCAGAACCGCCAAGCGGGAAAGCGCCAGTAGGGCAACGCGGGAGTGTCCTTACCGGCGCGACCCGCATGTTCCGGCGGTTGCCTGAGGACGCCGGCACCGAGGCGCGCCATCAGACGCTCACAGCTGATCTCATGGGCGAATCTCTTGTCCCACCAGGACGTGTCCGGCGCCATGAGCGACTCACCCCGGACGTCGACGATCGCTCCCGCACCGAACGGCGAGATCGTCTCGGAGAGGCGCAGGTCATGCCTGATCTTCTCCACGGTGCACCTCCTCCTGCGGCTCCTGGACCTCGACCGCCACGTTTGGCTCCACAGACCTCATCGAGTCTCCGACGAGCCACCCTTCTCCGGGCTGACCGAACCTCTTCAACAGAGCTGCTTGATCCTTCTTCGTGCGCTGGTAGTACAGCGGCTCGTCCGCCTCGCGTGCCTGTGCCGCCCGCCGGTCCCAATCCCTTAGAAGGCTGCCCACCGCAGAGCGCGTCTCCTCCGCTTCGAGACCGTCGGCGCGCGTCACGTAACCGAGAAACCCGTCGACGAGTCGGTCGACCGCTTCGCGGATCTTGTCGTCCCCGAGGTCGAGCCGACCCGCGGCCTCGTTCGGAGCGAGCGCGCTGAACGACTGCCTCAACAGCGCCACGAGTGCGCCGGCGAGCGAGCGGTTGCGCGAGGCCAACGACCACGGCGTGACACTCGTGGGCTCTACGCTCCGGTAAAGAGCCTCGTGATAACCGCGGAAGGTCTCGAAGTGCGATCGGTCGCGGGCCCTGCTCGACCGGAACAGCGTGACGACGACGCCTTGCGTGTCTCCACGCCCGACACGGCTGGTGGCCTGGATGTACTCGGCCGTGGTCTTCGGCTGCCCCACCATGAGCATCAGCGCGAGCCTCGGAATGTCGATGCCCACGGAGAGCATGTTCGACGAGAGGACCACGTCCACGGCGTCCGACGACTCGTCGACCCCGATCCGGAGCGCACGGAGGTCGTTCGGCAGCTCCTCCGCTCCGCGGCGACTCGTCAGTTCGAGGACCTTTCCGGCCCTGACGGGACGCAGCGGGAAACCGAGCCTTTCGGCACGAGGCTCCAGACGGCCGTTGACGTCGTCGACGACCAGCGTTCCGGTACGCCCGAGCTCGCGGAGGCTGTTGTGGTACATGACCAGTGTCCAGTATGCGTCCCGTGGCGCGGCGGACGGAGCGCGGGCGGCGAGTGCCTCCGGCATCTCCACCATGGGGGTGACGGCGGCGATGACGGCCGACGGCTGCGAGACCGACTGCGGCATCAAACCGACGTAGAGACGCCCTTCTCCGCTCTCGACGGGGCGGGAAAAGAACGTCCGGTCGTCGTCGAGCCCCGACGGCGGGTACAGGGCGACTTTTCGTCCGTAGAGCCCTCCCACCTGTTCCTCGGACGCGCGGATGGTGGCCGTCGAAGCCACGATCTTGGGGCTGACCCCCGACCGGCTCAGCAGGAGCTGGATCACCGCGTCGAAAACGGCGACGGTGGTCCCGAGCGGCCCCGAGAGCAGGTGCAACTCATCCTGAATGATCAGGGACGGTTGCTTGAAAATGGTCCCGAGACCGAGCAGCCTCCCGGCTTCCGGCTTGAACTGAAGACGTGCGAACTTGTCGACGGTGGCCAGCAGGATCGTGGGCGGTTCCTCGTACAGCACCTCGTCGACGACCGCGAGCGGAAGCCCGTCGGTGAACTCGCACGACTCGTCGACGCAATGGGGTACGACGTCCGGTCCTACCAGACGCATGCCGTAGTCATGCGGCTTGTCGCTCCTGAGCTTCGGCACCATCGGCGTCAAACACCACGGGCAGCTCTCGACCTGGAACTCGTTCGCCTCTTCCGGACGCGCCGCCTTCTGAAGACGCTTGAGCGCGTCACGCGCCTCTCCACGCGTACCGGGGGTGACTTCGTTGCCGACCCACAGACCGATCGAGAAAGGCGCCATCCCCTTCGCCCGGCCGTCCGTGGCCCGCAACCTCTCCATCGCACAGACCAATGCCGCGGCCCGCTGGAATTGCTGAGCGGTCAGGAGCCGCAGGGTATAGCGGGTGATGACGGCGGTTCCCCCACCGGCCGTACCGTGGTCGAGCAGTCGGCGGAAGACCTCGATCGCGGCGAGACCCAGGTATGCCTCGGTCTTACCACCACCGGTCGGAAACCAGATGAGGTCGACGAGTCCCCGGTCCTCGTGCCTCTCGTCAACGGTGGAAGCCAGCGAGACTAGCAGGAAGCCGAGTTGGAACGGCCGCCACTCCGGTTCCCGCACCTGGTCCTCCGGCTCCCCACGGTTGATCGCCCCCTGCCGCATCTGAAGGCGCATGGCGGCCATGCCGAGTGAGAATGCTGTTCGGAGATGTTGCTGTTCCGGTGACCGGAGGAGATCGACGCCCTTCTTCATCCTGCCGACCGTGTTCTCCGAACGTTCGGCGATACGGACGGCCACGGCTTTGTCGTCGCCGAACGCTTCCGCCCGTTCCATCTGCCGGGAAGCCCAGCCGGCGAACGCCTCGACGAAGGCGTCCAACGATTGCAGTACCGCTCCGGGGTCCTCGTCGATCTGCTGGAGGTACCTCAGCTCCAAGGCCCCGGCTTCGGCCGTCCCCTCGTCGAACCCCGTGGTCTCGACGGCGGGCACCACGAACGCCGGGACGGGTTCGAGGAAGATCCGTGTGCAACGGCCAGCCGTGAACTCCCAGTCCGCGGCCATTCCGTGCCCGACCGCGTAGACCTTTCGGTTGCGGTACCGCAGACGCAGCTCGGCGGCTTCCGGATCGGCGTCGAACGAACGCGTCGTGTCGTACTCCAGGATCTCTGCACCAGCGGGCGGAGTGACGGCCAGACGGACCTGGAACAGCATCCCGGGGATGTCGAGACGGTCGTCACCCGTGGACTCGGTCAGAACCCGTACATGGACGGTGACCAACGAGTTTCCCCCGAAGACGCGCCAGCGCGATCCGACCTCGACCGAAACACCCTCCACGGACAGGCGCTCAATCTTCTTCTCCCGCCGGAGTTCGATGACGCCGGCGGAGAACGGAGTACGCCGCCATCCGGGTGGCCCGTCCCCGTCGACGACGGCGTACGTGCCGCACGAGAAGTCGACGTCGACGGAATCGCCGTCGGTGACGAGGGAGATCGCGACGGACGAGGGCCTCCAGTCCTCTGCCAGGGGGACCCCGGCGCCGCTCTCCTCCACCTCGCCGTCCGGGACGTCGGCGGAAACGTCTTCGTCCGTGTCTCCGCCGCCGTGAGTCCCTCGATTCCCGGCCTCGACCGGGAACAGCATGCCGACGGCGTACTGCCGGTGAGGCAGGTTCGTCGTGACCTCGTCATCGCCCGCCTCGGGCCCTACGTAGGACTCTCGAAGGTGTTCCAGGGCCTTCTTCTGAGCCACGGTGAGGTTCACTTGCAGACCTGCTTTCGAAGAAGAGCCTGGAGCCGCTTCTTGTCCTCTTTGGACGCGATCACGTGGAGCGTGACCCGCGCCCTCGTGACTGCCACGTAGAAGGCGGCCAGGCCCCGATCGTCGTACTCACGGGGCAGGCCGCAGACGATGACGTGCTCTGCTTCCAGCCCCTTGGCGAACCGCGGGTTCGTCACGAGGAACCCGGCCTCGCTTCTATAAGGCTCGGCGCCCTCGGAGACGTTGATGATCCAGATGTCTTGACGACGGACGCCGTCCGCGACGAGGTCCCGGGCCACGGATTCCGCCGCGTCGACGTCGGCCGTCTCATCGGACCACCGCCATTCCACTCGGTCACCGTGGACGATGCCCGGGTCTCCGACGTCGGCGCCCAGGTATTCCTGCACGACGTGGACGATCGCCCGGGTGTTGCGGACGTTCCGGTCCAGGTCGTACTGGAGCGCCTCCTGCTGGACCAGCTCACAGACATCAGGGTCGAATTCGCCGTCGACGCGCGCCTGGTTGTTCGGATCCAGGAACATCCTCCACCGACCGCCCTCGCGACCTCCGCGGATCACGGAGTCCAGTGCGTCCATACCCTCGGCGTTCATAAGGTCCTGCGCCTCGTCGACGAAGACGACGTCGTACTGCTTGTCACCTGACAAGTCCGCGAACGGAAGAAGATCGATGTCTCTGCCCTCGATCCGCGGACCGAAGAAGTCGACGAGGGCGGGTGAGTGGAAGGTGATGAGAACCGACTTTCCCTCGCCCGCCTCCTGCTTCGCGCCTTCCACCAGCACCAGGGACTTTCCGGTGCCCGCACCGCCGAAGACGAGCATCCTCGGGTTTCGGGAGAGCGCGGCCAGGACCCGTGCCTGCCCCTCGGTCGCCCGGTTCTGCTCCTCCAGGACGGCGCCCCGCTGTGCATCGATAACGGGCATCCGCGTGAACTCGCCGAAGAGGCGCGCCCGCAGGGTCTCGGACCGAGCGATCCTGACTCCGAAGGGTGCGATCCTGGCCTCATCGGCGACCTTCTCAAAGGCTTCCGTCATCGCCGCGATGGTCATCTGGTCCCTGGCCCACCAGTGGCTCCCCTTCCACTCGACCGCGGCCGGAGGCGCGTCGATGTCGGGGGTGAGGGCGACGGCCTCGGTCGCGAACCAACCGACGCCTTCCTCCTGAAGAATGCCGCGCAACGCGTACATCGCCGACTGCGCCTGGTCCATCGGGGACTCGCGCAGCTTCTTCCAGTCACCGTGGCGGTCGATCGAGTACCAGACGCCGTCGTACTTCCTGACGCCCCCGCCCTTGACCTCGACGATGACGACGACACCGTCCCAGAGCACGACGAAGTCGGCTTCCCCCTGCTGCTTGACCGCATGACTCCGCAGCTTCACCGAGTGGAAGGCGACCGCCCCGTGGGGCCCGTCGATCGCCCGCAGTAGTCGCGCCACGCGCCGTTCGGCGTTGCTGGTGGTCGTCGTCTCGACGTCGGCGAGATCCGGTACCAGGATCATGCTCCCTGCTTTCGCCAGAGGTCTTCGTAGGCGCGGTATCCCAGGAAATCGTTGACCGCCCCGAAGTTGTCGGCGACGTCCACGATGAGGCACTCCGGTTTGCCGCCGTTCGCGGGGCCACGCAGTCCGCGGCCGGCCATCTGGATGTACGCGCTGGGGCTGAACGTCGGCCTCGCGATGTACAGGGCCCGGACACCCGGTGCGTCGAAGCCCTGGATCAACAGATCGCAGTTGGCCAGGACCCGGATCTCCCCCTTCTTGAACTTCTCGATTACGTCACGGCGTGCCTGCCGTCCGGTCTGGCCGCTGACCGCCTCGGCCGCGACCTGCCGGTAACGAAGCGTGGCGGCGAGGACCTGGGCGGACAGGACGTTCGGAGTGAACACGAGGATCGGCCATTCCGGGTCCCGGCGAAGAATGTCCTCCACGAGGATCCGCATGCGGGCCTGGTCCCGCCCGATGCGGTCGAGAACCTTGGGCTCGAGTTTGCGCCACGACTGCACCTGCTCGAGTTCATCCGGCTTCAGCGCGACGTCCACGCCCTTCAGCACCTCGTGTCGAACCCGCGCGAGGACGCCCCTCTTCGACAGCTCCTCGTAGGCGTTGCCTCCGAAGGCCCTCATGATGTGGTGGCCGAAGCGGGCCGCCAGCTCCTCCGTCGGCTTGGTGACGACGTCGCTCTTCCCCTTGAACGGGGTGGCCGAGACGCCCACCAGAGGCCGCTCCCAGCTACGGCCGTCGACTCCGAGCCACCTGAGGATCTTCGTGTACATCTTCGACCCGCCCGCCCGGTGCGCCTCGTCGATGAACACCGCGGACGCGCGACTGAGCCACTCGTGCTCGGGGGTGTCTGCAACCCTGTCGAGCTTGGCGTCGGTGGCCACGACCACGCTGAACTCGGTATCTGGCTCGTGGACCACGTTGGAGTTCCAGAGCCTGCCGATGGTCAACGGACGCTCGTCGCCGAGCCATCGCCAGACGGTCTCGAACGTCTGCACCGCCTGCTCGCAGAGCTCCTCCGACTGCGCGATCCAGATCACGGTTCCGCTCATGTCGCCGTCGACGAAGAGCCGCAGCACGGTTTCGGTGGCGACGCGAGTTTTTCCGGCTCCCGTCGGAAGTTCCACCATGCCCTTGCGTGCGCGCCCATCCGTTTCCCGGGACGTCAGAACCTCCTTCAGCTCCCGGCTGATCTCCTTCTGGAAATCGTGCAGAGGGTTGAGCCTCACGGCACCGGGCACGACGAACTCCTCGTCCTGGTGCCGACCGCGGCGTCCGGCATACTGCGTGCCGAATCCCATCTTCCGGAGCCAGGCGACGGTCGACGCTCCCCCCGCCCACGCCGTGGGAACGTCCGTGTATCCCTCGACGCTGAATTGATCTTTGAGGAATCTGATCGAGTCGCTGCCGTAGACCGTCAGGAAGAGCTCCGCAACGGACGTGGAGTCGTCCACCAGGCCCTGCCCTTCGAGTGCCTGCCAGAGCCCCTTCGGCAGGCACTCCTTCAGCGTGTCGTCGCCGAAGAAGATCTCCAGGCGCTCCGCATCACCGGTTGCGGCCCGGGCGGCCTGCCGCTGTTCCTCCAGACGTTGGTCTGCACGTGCTCGGAGGATGTCGCTCAGCTCGGCGCTCGACAGACGCAGGTCGAACGCGCCGTTGACGATCTGCAGAACGCGCTCTTCGTCGAGGTCGGCATGGACCACAAGAGTCAGCCCCTCGAGATGCCACTCGAGCGTCTGGTCCTCGACGCCGTCCTCGGTGGTCACGCGCTTCGTGATCTGGACGGCCTTCGCCACGGTCGCGTTCACGACCTTGTCCTCGACGAACGTCGAACGCAGCCCGGCGTACAAGTCGATGACGCGCTCCTCGCCCTGCCGGCCGTCGACCAGCAGCGAGAAGGAGAAGCTGTCCTCGAACCGACGACATCCGACCTCCTCGACGAGCAGCTCCGCTTCGTCAGGGTCCGCCTTGAGGTACGGCTTCTGCCTCATGCTGAGGAACCTGCGTTCTTCTTCGGTCGTCGCCAAGTACACCGCGTCGGGTCGCCTCGCCTCGATGGCGCGTCCAACCCTGGCGGGGATGAGTGCCGGACGCCCGTCCGGGAATGCGGTCCTGCCGGCAGTGAGGACGAACCCCGTCAGGGCCCCGTTCTTGATCGGCTTGAGGACCTCCGATCGGAGCGCATCGCGCATGACTTCCGCCGGAACCTCGTCCAGCCCCTTCGGCAGTGCCAGGGCGTCTTCGACGTGGCGCGGTCCGCGGAAGAGAGGCAGCAGGGCCTCGTACTCGACGAGCGACGCGGAGACGACGTGACCGGGAGCCCGGTAACCGCGGCTCGACTTCAGCAGGCCAGCCTGGTCCACCGCCCATCGCACCGGGGAAGCGACTCGGTGGGTGAGCCCCGTGTCGACGTCCGTGCAGAGCCAGTGACCCGTCTCGTCGAGCCTGAGCAGCCTCTCCGTCCAGTGTTCGCGGATGCCCTCAGGCGCCTCCGCCTCCTTAAGCATGAGGAGCGCCGAGAACGGACCCGGGCCGTCGCCCTTGTCGAACTCGACCTCTTCGACGTGGCGCTCCCCGGGCCCCAACCTCCGGTTCAGCTCATCCAGGACGTACTGGCAGTAGTCGTCGAAATGGACCTCCTCTTCGACCGAGTACGAAGCCACAGGCTCTGTGATGACGCCTGCTGCATGGGCGATCTGGGGAACGCACTTCGTCCTGTCCAACACTCGGTCGGCAATGCCGTCACCGAGGCCGTCGATGTCCAGTACGTACTCGGGGGACGCCCAGCCGCCGTCGCGTGTCGGAACCTTGAGGGCACCTGCCTTGTTGCCCGCCACGACCTTCTGCGCCTGCGCTATGGGCACGTCGACGGCCGCGTCCCAGAATTTCGGAAGCTCGTCGTCCTCCGACTCCGGCGACAGCTTGGCCATCCTGGCCTCGAACTTCGCGAGCGGGTCCAGGTCTCGGAAGCCCCTGTCACCGAGCTTCTTCTCGACGCCGGGAACGGCCAGAAAATCCGGACCGACGAAGCACGATCCTTCGACCTCGATGCCCTCCACGCGATGGAGGAAGACCTGACCGCGATCCTTGACGGACTTCATGCCGTCAGTCGTGGGTATGACCTTCGCGGAGCCGATGCCGTCGACTCTGGGATTCCGCAGCACGAAGTCGAGCGCTCTCGCGGCAGAGGCCGCGTCGGCCCCTTCCGCCCACTCGCGCAGCCACGACAGGACGCCTCTCTTGGGTACTTTCTCCAGCGCCTTAGCCTCATCCCTCGGCCGCGAGTCGACGAAGGCGGAGGAGACACTGCACACGTAAAGCGTCCGCAGACGCGTCATACGCTGATTGTTGGCGTAGCAACGCCAGTGCGGCACATCGCCACTGGTGTGGGGCGACTTGATCCACTCTTCGTGGTCGCGCTCGGACGCCTCGCTGACGCGGAAGTCGAGAGGACGGAGCTCCGGCGGCGTGCGCAGTACACCTGCAGCATCGGGGATCAGAGCCCTCTCGCATCCGAGCTGCGGGATATGAACGCAGAGGATCTCATCGCCGAACGAGTGGGTCTCGCGACCACGTGCAGGCATGTAGTCCAAGTGCGCTGCAGGATCGTCGAAGGACGAGACCTTCGGCAACATGTCGAGGAACATCCCGGAGAGAGTCACGAGGATCTCCCGGTTGTACGTGTTCGCGAGCAGCGTGGTGCGGTCGTCGTTCACGCTCCAAGGGGCGTTGAAGAGGGCGGATGCCGACGTCCTGTCCTGGAGCGGGAAATACGACCAGAACCCGCCCGTCTTCAGTTGGGCGAACCGTGCCGGCATGGCGACCGTGACCTTCATCCGGTCACGCGACACCGCTTCACCGACCTCGGTCCGAGCCTCGGGGCTGGGTGCGTGCATCCGATTCTCGACGTACCACTCCTCGTGGTCACCGTCGGGACGCTCGATGCGGAACCTACCGTCACCGAGGTCACGCGACACGTGGCTCGTCACGAAGTCGGCGTCGGCGCCGACGACCCGGAGCCGAACCTCGCGCACCGAGTTGACGAAGAGGAGGAACTCGGAGCGGAACTCCTCGATCTCCTTCCGGAGGTTCTCCAACCTCGACGCGCGCCGCAGTCTGACGATCGTCACCGCCCACTCCGCCAGCTCGGCCAGGATCGGGTCCTCGGCGAACTCGACGTCGGCATCGATCCGCGTCAGGGTCCTTAGGACCGGCAGCCTCTTGGATGCGGGGGCGATCGCCGCGAGGGCCGCCTTCGCCTTGGGAGAGTTGAACTCGAAGGCGATCGACCGGCTGAACACCTGCGGAGCGTCGGTGACCGCGAGTACCGACTTGAACCCGAGTCCGAACCGCCCGATTTCATCGCCTCTCTTACCGCTGAGGTGCGCGTGCGCGAGCGTGGTCAGGCCGCTACGCGAAAACGGACGCCCGGCGTTTGCGCAGTACAAGGTCTGGCGATCGAGGTCGAGGACGATCTCGACCCGCCCGGCCCCCTCCTCGTGCTCGGCGGCTCCCGACATCGCGTCGGCCGCGTTCTGCACCAGCTCCAGTAGCGTGCGGTTCGAGTAACCGCCGACTCGGATGGACTCTTCCTGATTGGCATGCTCCGCGATCAGGTGCGAGTTCGCACGATACGAGTTGGTCGCCCGCTCGAAGAGGTCGTCGACCTCGCGAACCAGACGCTCGTCGGGAATCCAACCGGCTCGATTCATCGCCACGCCTACACCGCCCCCGCTGCTGACACAGCAACGCACCACTGCCAAAGCCGCACTTGCATGGCTCCTGAAACGTCGATCACCATGTACACCGACGATGTGTCACACACCACACCGCCGACCTGCCACGGACTGTAGACGCATCCACTGACAGACCGACCGGTTATTACCAGATCGGTCGTCGAAGCAGGAGGATAGAAACCTACGCCAAACCTTCACAAGTTGTAAGGCGCAGGTATGTCACGGGTCGGTGTCGACGGGTCACTCAGCGAGAGCCGAGACGACACCGGCTCGGTGGCACAGGAGGATGGGCCAAGTGAACGGGAACGTCACACGGTTGCCGGCGTGCAGGTCCTCGCCCGAGCCGGTAGGAAACGCTGTGGGAGCCGTTTGGGAGCCGACCGACTCCGCAAGCCCGTTTCATACGGCGCGAGACCAAGCGAGACCACCCACCTGACCAGGGAAAACAGGATTCATGCTGGCAGGGGTGGTAGCCGAACCTCATTCGGGACGAAGAGGTCGTGGGTTCAAATCCCGCCACCCCGACAGAGAAATACCAGGTCAAGGGCCTGATCCTCACTGAGGATCAGGCCCTTCCCGCGTCTCCGGTGATCGTTTGGGAGAAACCTGGGAGAAGATCTTGGTCAGAGTCTCCCAAGGGGTAACCGGTGAGGCCGTCTGAGGTGCGGCGGCTGAGCGCACTCGGACCTGCGCGTTCGCGAATGCGGCCCCCGTAGCCGGAGCCGATCAGTTGGATCTACAGCGGCGTATGCGCAGGGCACGGTTTCAATGGCCGGGCGGTCAGCTCCACGGCTTTACGGAGCCACTTTGGCGCGAGCCTCACAGATCATGGCCCCAACGTCGTGCTTTACCGGGCAGGTCCACAGACTGCCCGACGCGCCGGAAGCTTACGGGGCCATGATCACTCGCGCCGAAGCAGCGCCACCCCAAAGCCGCTCCACCGACCTCTTAGCTCACCTGTTCTCGTAGCCGAATGAGCGGCATCCGCCCTCTGCCGTAACACTGAGCCACCGAACCACAGTCACATCACGGCGCCTGCGATCCTTCATTTGGGTGCAGTACAACACCTACGCAGGCGCACGGGTGCGCGTTATGGTTACAGTCTAGGTGCACTTCTGGTGCACGCTGCGGTAAACGTCCAGCTCAGAACGCCGAGAAGGTGGTGATGTGTCCGATGTATGACCGCAGAGAGGTCTACAGCAACGCCCCCTTGGCACTGGTAACTGCTGAGGTTCGCTACCCCTACGCACCACGCTTGCGGCAGGCCGAGACCCTTGATCGCATCCAGCTCGCTCTAGAGGACGAACTACCGATCCGCAAGACGGAGCAGCGCGCCACTCTCGAATTTACTTTCGATAGTGGAATCAAAAAGAAACAGAGTACCGAAGTTTATCGGTATCTAAATCGCAGCAGCACGCGCTCTGCGGTCATTTCTACCGAAGCCTTCACAATCGAAACGACAAGGTACTCCGACTTCCCAGACTTCCTCGCCCTAATGCTGAAAGTTGCGACGGCAATTGCAGACGCGACGATCATTCCAGCAATAGAGCGAGTAGGCATTCGGTACATCGATGAAATTCGAGTGCCCGAGGAGATTAAAGATGCCTCACAATGGGGCAACTGGGTAGCGCCAACACTGCTGCCACAACTCAACCCAGGCATTGGGCCTCTAAAGTCCAGCCAGGGAGTTTCACTCTTCGAGACAGGAGATTCAACATGTCTCCAGTTCCAGTATGCGGCCGTTGATGGGGCTCCCATCGTAGGCAACGCGCCCCTCCGTCGCACTCACTTCCCCGATGCCGGGAAATTCTTTGTCCTAGATTTCGATAGCTACTGGCAATGTAGTACACCAGAGGACTCTAAAGTCTTCACCACACAATTCCTGGAGGAGACACTAACAAGGCTACATCAGCCCACAGGCAGGATGTTTCAGGCAGCCATCACGGATCGCCTGCGCGACCTTTTCAGGGGGGAATAATGGCCGCACGAACACCTCACGCATCTCTCTCTTCACAGAGCACAAGCGGAATGATCCGCGACTACAGTCCAGAACAAGGAACGCCGTCAGCCGCAATCACTCACCCAGGGTATTTCCGCACCGAAGCGGGGACGCTCCGGACACAAGTCAGTGCACTGGGTGGGGATATCGCAGAGATCCACAACCAGGCCACAGAAGAAGATCTACGAACCCGCGCAGCCGTCAAGGCTAAGCACGGTGTGCCAACCCTGCTTCAGGAGTTGGCAGTTGAGCGGGGCATGGCTTGGTCCGACATCGCTCGCCTAGTTGGCGTGAGCGTATCAGCAGTTCGCAAGTGGCGGACGGGGGGCGACGCTACACCGGAGAAGCGCAGGCTCCTGGCTCAACTCGCGGCTTTTCTTGATCTACTCGAAGAGTCCAGCATCGAGGATCCAGCCCAGTGGTTGGAAATGGATCTTGCCTTGCCATCCGACTATTCGGTGCGAGCCGTTGAACTCTACGCGGACGGGCATATGATTGCCCTGTTGGAGATCGCTGGCCAACGGCGAGACCCTGCACACGTCCTGGACGAGATTGATCCCCAGTGGCGTGACACCCGCCGTTCCGATATTGAGGTCTTCACCGCTACTGATGGACAGCTAGCCTTCCGCGAGCGAGGAGGCAGCCGCTAGGGAGGACGACTGTCCTAATGGGGGAACTTTGCGCTCCGAGTTCAACTGAACTGCTTTACTCGTGTTGGGGGGAACGCCCCTCGCTAGCGCGCCCTCTAATGCAGGGGGACGTCTTCTCAGACGTTCCCCTGCCTGGTTTCAGCGAAGATCCTCAGTGCGCGCAAATTGTGATGCATCCCTGCAATATGCGACGAGGGGCGGCCCTACGGGATCGCATCACAGTGATCCCAGTAAGCGAATACTCCAAAAGGTCTTCTGACTGGACCAACCGCTTCAGAATCATGCCGTTGCCTGAACTGCATGGCAGCGGGACACCCAATTACATGGGCGACATGATTGAGTTCATCACCGCGAGTTCAGCAAACTTGACTGCACAAAATCGCGTTGCAGCTCTGAGTGATGAAGGTGTTCTGATTCTCCAGCAACGCATGGTATTCACTCAAACTCGATTGCTGCTCCCACTTGACCGATTCCACAGCCAGATGGCGCCCACGTTCATAGAACTGGAGTTGCAGGAAGAATGGACTGAGGAAGCACTAGCATCGGCCACGGCAGATAGTGATACTGTCACGGTTACTGACGAAGCTGTAAAGCAGTATCAATCCTGGCTCGACGAAGATAATGTCGAGCGGAGGGAAGCACTGAAGATCGTTAGAGAGCACAGTCGAATTCGTCGAGAAGCCCGTCAACACTACACGTCTCTCTATAAATAACCGCGCCTGGCGCGGCGGCTGACACCTCGTCTGGCTACGACGGACGTCGCCGGACAGCGTGGCTGAGGACCGATGGTGGTTGCCCTGGCACATGCGGGCCTCATCGGTCGACGCACCCGACGATGTGGCTGGCGTTCGTCAGTTGAGGCGCAGACGTCCAATGCCCCGCTGCGATCAGGTGCGCTGAGGTCAAGGGGCAGGAGTCGTGCCATTCGCGTGCCAGATACTGCGGGCACTCACGGGGAACAGCGGGGACTCGACCGCGGATCCGCAAAGTCTCGTACACCACTTCGCCGCAGGCTAGGGGCAGTCATCGACTCCTAGGGCCTGTGTGGAGTTGTGATCAATGCTGTGATCCGAGGTGCCGGATCCAGAGGAGGCTGGCGCATAATTCGAGTCCGGCCTGGTAGCTTTCAGGCTTTTTGTCGTAGCGGACAGCGAGACCGCGCCAGTCCTTGATCTTGTTGATGGTGCGTTCGACGCTGTTGCGGAGCTTGTACAGCTGCTTGTCCCAGGTGACGGGCCGTCCGCCGCGTGAGCCGCGGTTCTTGCGGTGGGCGGCCTGGTCCTTCTTCTCGGGGATGACCGCTTTGATCCCGCGTTTGCGCAGATGGGAACGGTTCTGGCGGGGCGAGTACGCCTTGTCGCCCGCGACTGCGCCGGGCCGGGTGCGGGGCCGGCCGACCGGGCCGGGGACGCGGATCTTGTTCAGGACGGGGATGAACTGCGGACTGTCGCCGGCCTGCCCCGCAGTGATCTTCAGTGAGAGGGGCAGGCATTGCGGCACACAGGACAGGTGCGTCTTGGTGGTCAGCCCTCCGCGGGAACGTCCCAGGCCGGCAGCGGCGAGTCGGGCCCTGCGGCGACGCCTCACGCGTCGCCGTTCTTCCCGCTCCGGGTCTGTTTGCCCGTCTTGTCCCTGGCCGGCGCCCCCTTTTCCGCGGCGGCCTCCTCCAGCGCTTCCAGGATCTCGGGCTTCACGATCATCCCGGCAGCATCGTGATGGGCCCGGACCGTGGTCGAGTCCACGCTGACCAGCGACAGGTCCACCAGGCCCCGCTTCGCCGCCTCGGCGATCGCACCCTGGAACACCGCGGTGAACACCCCGGCATCCCGCCACTGCCGAAACCGGCCGTAAACGGTGGACCAGTGCCCGAATCGTTCGGGCAACTCCCGCCATTTCGCACCGTTCCTGAACCGCCACACGACGCCCTCGAAGTGCGCCCGCAGGTTCTCCGGGTACGGCCCGTACTCACCGACCGGCAGGAACGGGGACACGAACTCCCACTCGGCATCCGAAAGTTGAGGTCGAGACACCCCACCGTTCTACCCCAAGACCCCCGACCCTCCCAGGCCGGGGGCCCATGAGATCACAACTCCACACACGCCCTAGAAGACCCAAGCTTCCCAAGCTGAGAGCTCAGGCATCGTCGTTACGGGATGGCCGTCGCGGCTTGCTCTGGTCGACGGCAGCGGCAGCGTGGCGGAGGTAGGTGGGGGTGCAGAGAGGCATACGCGCGCCTGGTCGGTCGGCGCACCCGCCGTCGTAGCTGGCTGTCGTCAGCTCAGGTTCGTGCCACTGTCGTGCCAGATGCAGTGGTCCGCCACGATCAACGAAGGTGTCTGGCGGTCGAGTTGCTGGGCATCTCACCAGTCATCGAAGCCCCAGATCACCACCGGGACACCCCAGCCTCTCCTAAAGCGGGGGTGGTAATCCCACCTGGAAGGCATCTACCCGGTTGTCTGTCTGCCCTGCGACCTGCTGATGATGGCCCTCTCTCAAACACGGTCGTTACCGGATGACGCCAGCAGCCCGCGCGGTAACCAACCAGTCTGGGAACTCTTTCATGAGGCGGTCATACAAGTCCGCGTCTGAGCGCCTTCTCGGATGCTGGCCGGCCCCGAAATACCCAGCGTTGTCGATCGTCCGATTGCCTAGAGTGTCCAGGCTGCGAAGGAACCGCAGGTCTCGGCTGAGCCCGAAGCCTACGAATTGCCAGAAGATCGGTAGAGAGCTAGCTCGGCGCAGAAGCTCACGAGTCTCCCTCCGATCGAAGGGATCTCCGTCAGTCTGGAAAATCACGAACGCCGGATCAGAGGATCTACTGGCTCGAAAGTGGTCGATTACGGCTTGCATGGCAGGCGCGTAGCAGGTACCACCCCAGTCCAGAGCTCTATGAAGGCGTTCGACGCGGCCCTGGTAGTTGCCCAGACTGATGTCCGTGATCAGGTCGACCTCATGGGAGAAGAACACCAGCGGTACGGTGCCATCGTCGTCCAGGTTCGCAGACAGCCCGAGTGCCTGCTCGGCGAGGTGCTGCACGGTGCCATCGTCGTAGAACCCGCCCATGCTCCCGGAGTGGTCAAGGACCAGGTAGACGGCTGCGCGCTGGCCGACAACACGATTCTTCGCCAGAGAGACATGAGCAGCCTTGTAGAGGTCTACGAGTCCTGGTGCCGATCGCTGAACCTTGTCCAGACTGATGGCTGGCACCGGGGCCCCAGCAGGGCCGCTCGACGCTGTTGCGGCGTCCGGAGCCGAGCCGTCATCGTCCACCACGACACCGAAGTCGGTCGCCAGACCTGCTAGACCCGTGTCCCAGCCCTGCCCCACAGCGCGGACCTTCCAACCTCCTGCCCGTCGGTAGAACTCGACCAACACGGCGGCCGTCTCACGATGGACGAACGGTGGGGGCATGAATGTGAGTCGTGCGCCTCCTGAGTCAATGACTGCCTGCGGGGTGTTGTCTGCGTTGAAGTATGCAGCCGACGCTTGCGGGTCGATGCTGGCGACGATGACGATGCGATCAACCGCGCCAGGTACAACAGACAGGTCCGCACTCACAGACTGCCCGCCGAGGACGACGCCGTCCTGAGCCGAGTGGTTGTAGAACACCAAGTCGTCGTCGCTGCGCACCTTGCCGTCCTGTGACAGGAGCACAGCACACACGTCGATGTCGGTCTGGCGTGCGGTGAGGGTGACTCTACAGTTCCCCGCAAGCAGGGGTGCGTTGCCACCCTTGGCAAGGGTGTTGGTCATCGGATGCCTCCTATTAGCAAGTAAGTTAGACCTCAGTTGACCCGTCTGTGGCGTGCTCGACGACATCCATCGCAGCTAGCGCACCCCTCAACGCTTGTGGCGGAACTCGGAGACCTGGTCACTATCAAGTACGGCCGGATAGATAGAAGCCACCAGGGCAGTGGCGCGGACGCCGTGATAGAGCTGGATCGAGGGTGCAAGAGTCCTGATGCTGAACCCTAGGGATGCAGATACTCCCGGCATCAGTGAGTGTCTAACTGCGTGACAACGCCGACGAACAACGGCGGACGCCCGCGGACGTCTGCGAACCATCAGCGCAGGTAAGAGCCAGGCCAGCCCAAGCAGGCACCCCCGCCCAAGTTGCTTCGGGACGAAGAGGTCGTGGGTTCAAATCCCGCCACCCCGACAGTGAAACACCAGGTCAGGGGCCTGATCCGCAGTGCGGGTCGGGCCCCTGAGTGGTTCCTGGAGATCTCTTGGGAGAAATCTGGGAGAAGATCTTGACCAGCTTCTCCCAGGAGGCGGCCAGCCGCTCGTTCTCGGCCTGCAGCTTCTCGTTCTCCTTCTGAGCGGCCGACCTGAGACCCGTCGCAGTCGTCCTCGGCACGACTCGATGGGCCGCAACAGGCAACGTCGGCACGAAGCCGGTGGCCCCACGGCGTCCGGGCGCCGTCTGGGAGTCGACCCCGCTCCCCATGCCCCCTCGAAACCACCGCACCCCAACGCCACTACGATCGCCGGTCATGGACTGGCTGGAGCGTGCCGCGAAGCTGAGGCAGTGGAGCAGAAGCGGGACCCGCGCTCCGCACAAGCCGCTGCTGTTCCTGTACGCGCTCGGTCGGTTCCAGCAGGATGCCGCCGGCGAACTGCGGTACAGCGCGGTGGAGGAGGACCTGCAGCGGCTGCTCACCGAGTACGGTCCGCCGAACAGGACGACCCCGGCCTACCCGTTCCACCACCTGGTGAGCGACGGCGTGTGGGAGGTGCGCACCGATCGCGGACCGGGCAGCCCCGGCAGCGGCGTGCGGGAGTTGCGGGAGTTGCGAGCCGCAGGGCGGCTGGCGCCGGAGCTGCGGGCGGCGCTGCGGCGTGATCCGCAACTGCTCGGCCGGATGGTACGGGTCCTGCTCGATCTGCACTTCCCGCCCTCGCTCCACGGCGACCTGTGCGAAGCCGTAGGTCTGGAGCTGGAGCAGGCGGAGGCCGGACAGCTCTCGGCCGTCGCGCGGAGGCGGCGGGATCCCCGGATGCGGGAGCAGGTCCTGACGGCATACGAGTACCAGTGCGCATTCTGCGGCTACGACGGCAGGATCGGCACGGTGCCGGTCGGGCTGGAGGCCGCGCATGTGCGCTGGTGGGCGTTCGACGGCCCTGACGACGTCGACAACAGCATGTGTCTGTGCTCGCTGCACCACAAGCTCTTCGACAAGGGCGTCCTCGGCATCGGTGACGGTCACCGCATCCTGGTCTCGCAGCGCTTCGTCGGCCACAGCCCCGCCGCCCGCGAGCACGTCACAGCGCTCGCCGGCCGCCCGCTCATCGGTCCCCAACCGGGTGCCCAGCCCGTCGCGGCGGTCCACCGCTCCTGGCACACCAGCCAGGTCTTCCACGGCAGCCCGCGCCCCGCCCCGGCCGCCTGATCGCCGAGCGCCGATCACGTGACCCGCTGGTAAGGAGTGCACCTCGGCTTCGTCGGCCTCGACGACGACCCGGTGATCGTCACCGGCCGCAAGGCCAGCCGCAACCACCAGTTGACCGGCGCCGAGAAGGAGGCGAACCGCCTGGTCAGCCGCGAACGCGCCGCCAACGAACACGGCTTCGCGAACCTCAAGAGCCGGCGGACCCCGACCAAGCTCCGCACCGGCACCCGGCGGGCCACCACGCTCTTGCGGGCCCTGCTCGTCCTGGCGAACAGCGAAGTACAGCGGTGACGAGAGGGGCGGGCGCTCTCGCCCCGACGATCATGCCCCGGCGCTCTCGCCCCGGCGCTCTCGCCCCGGCGATCATGGCGCCTATCAGCGTAAGGATCTCACCGGCGGTCGCGCGAGCGGCAGCACCGCGTAGACGACCTTGCCGCCCGAGGGGTGGCGGTAGCAGTCCCAGCGCTCGCACAACAACGTCACCACCGGCAGGCCCCGGCCGTTCTCGGCGTCCGCCTCGGGCGTTCGCATCCGGGGCAGCGTCCGGCCGGTGTCCCAGACCTCGACCGTCAGCGCCCGGTCGGACACGATCAGCCGCGCCGCGACGAACGGCAGCGTCTCGCGTTCGCCATGGCTCAGCCCGGCCTTCGTGGTTCCGGTGGCCTCCACGGCGTTGGTCAACAACTCGGAGGCGATGAGCCTGACGGGATCGCCCAGGTGCTCAAGTCCCCAGTCCCTGAGGACGTTCCCCGCGAAACGCCGCCCCAGCGGCACCGCCCTGGGCTCGGCCGCGTGCCGGAACCAATACGTCACACGGTCCATGCCGCGCCCACCTCCCGGCACCTCGAACAGACCGGAAGTCTGCGGCGGCCGGTGCCGGGCAGCAGACGATCAAGGACATACGTCACGAGGGTCAAGGGTCGGTCCTCCCAGTCGATCGGGTCGCACCCCGAAGGCGCGCGACCAGCCTGCTTCGGCAAGCACGCGGCGGAACTGCGGAAACCCACAGACGCCGTCCTCGCGAGCCCTCGCCCCCACCGGGCGCGATCAACTCACGGCTACACCTCAGTCACAGTGGGTCGCTGTTTCGGACTCAGCATGACCTTCCCGCCGAGTCGATGCAAGCCCTTCGAATGAAGTCCCTTCATTTGCGAATCGGCTTGGCGAGCAGGCCCCCGATGGGCCACACTCGGCCGTGACCGCTCATGCAGTGGGAAGGGAAGTGAGCGTGACCGCAAGGCCGCCGACTGTGCGCCTCCGTCGCCTAGCGTCCGAACTCAAGCGGGCTCGGAAAGCCGCCGGGCTCAGCCAGGACGACGTAACCGCGCAGACGCGCATCAGCCCCGCCACGCTGTACCGCATCGAAAAGCCGGAAGGCCGGCCCCAGATGCGCACCCTGATGACGCTGCTCGACCTCTACGAGGTCAACGACGGCCAGCGCACGCGAATCCTGGCGCTGCACGAGGGAGCCGACACCCAAGGCTGGCTGCGGCCGTACCACGACGCACTGCGCGACGAGTACAACACCTACATCCAGTTCGAAGCTGAGGCGAAGACCGTCCGCAACTGGGAGGCGCTGTACATCCCCGGCCTTCTCCAGACCGAGAGCTACGCCCACGCCGTCATCAAGGGGCACCTGCCCGATGCCCCGCCGGACGACCTCGAAAAACGGGTAAGGGCCCGCATGGAGCGTCAAGCCGTCCTCACCAAAGAGCACCCGTTGGAACTCGCGGCAATCATGGACGAGGCTGCGTTGCGGCGACAGGTCGGCGGACCGGCCGTCATGGCCGATCAACTCCGGCAGCTCCAAGAACTGGCGGACCGTCCACACATCAGCGTGCGGGTAATTCCCTACGCCTCCGGTGCACACCAGGGAATGCCCGGCGGCTTCGCCCTGCTCTCCTTCGCGGACCCCGAGGACGGCGAGATCGTGTACATCGACTCGATGGCCAACGACAGTTTCCTTGAGTCAGACAGCGACATCGTCCGCTACGCCACGACCTTCAACAAGCTGCGGGCGCAGGCCCTCAGCCCCGATGATTCGCTCGCCCTGATCTCCACGGCGACGGCCGAACTGACGCAGGAACTGGAGACAGCATGAACGCCCCCGACCTCACCACTGCCCACTGGGTCAAGAGCAGCTACAGCAGCGGCGAGGGGCAGTGCGTAGAGGTCGCCGCCCTGACCCACACGATCGCCACTCGCGACAGCAAGAACCTCAACAGCCCCGTACTCCTGTTCACCCGCGACGACTGGCGGGACTTCATAGGGGCCGTCAGCCGCCGCGAGTTCGGCGGCTGACGCCGGCTCCGCCGTCTGCGCGGAGAGTTCCAACTGCTTCCGTGTCGGCACCGACGCCGACGGCAACGCGTATCGCGGTGGCCGGGCGGGAGGAGGCGTACCTCACGGACACCCGCGAGGCCCTGCGGACCCTGATCCAGGACACCAGCCAGGTCTTCCACGGCAGCCCGCGCCCCGCCGCGTCCGTCCGACCCGGGCCGGCCCCCACGGCCTCGGACCCCGGAGCCGGCCGGGGCAGACGCGTCGATCGCGCTGCCCGACCGGGCTCCGTCTGGGCCGTCCCCGTGGCGCGCGCCCGCAGCGGCCGAGCGAGTACGGCGGCCGACGCGCGCGGGTGCAGGTTCCGCCCGCCCCTCAGTTCTCGGCCAGGACTGACCGAACCGGCGTCGGAGCCGCCGTCCGGGTCGGGCCCACCAGTTCGGAGAGGACGTCCTCCATCGTCACGAAGCCGATCACCTTGCCGCCCTCGCCGAGGACGCCCGCGAGGTGGCTGCCCTCGGCGCGCAGGGCGGTGAGGGTGTCGTCCAGGGGCGTGTCGATGCGCACCCGGGGGATCGGGTGCAGTGCGGTGGACGGGAAGGGCTGGTCGCGGTCGGCCGCGCCCAGGGTGTCCTTGATGTGCAGATAGCCGAGGAGGGCACCGTCGGGTCCGGTGACCGGGAAGCGGGAGTAGCCCGCCTCGGCGGCCGTGCGCTCCAGCCGGGCCGGGGTGATCGAGGTGTCCACCGTGCGCATCTTGCGCGCGGGGAGCAGGATCTCGCCCACCGGCCGGGTACCCAGTTCCAGCGCGTCGCGCAGGCGTTCGCCGTCGGCCGGGGTGAGCAGTCCGGCCTCGCTGGAGTCGAGGACCATCCGCGCCAGCTGGTCGTCGGTGAAGACGGCGCCGACCTCGTCCTTCGGCTCGACGCGCAGCAGCTTGAGCAGGGTGTTGGCGAAGGCGTTGATGCCGAAGATGAACGGCCGCAGCGCCCGGGTGAGCGCCACGAGCGCCGGGCCGAGCAGCAGGGCGGTCGGCACCGGCGCGGCGAGCGCGATGTTCTTCGGGATCATCTCGCCGATCAGCATGTGCAGATACGTGGCGACCGTGAGGGCGATCACGAAGGCGACCGGGTGGATGAGCGCGGACGGCATGCTCACCGTCTCGAAGGCGGGTTCCAGCAGGCTCGCGATGGCCGGTTCGGCGACCGCGCCCAGGACCAGCGAGGAGACGGTGATGCCCAGTTGGGCCGTGGCCATCATCGCGGAGAGGTGCTCCACGGCCCACAGGGTCATCCGGGCCCGCTTGTTGCCGGACTCGGCCCGGGGCTCGATCTGGCTGCGGCGCACGGAGACCAGGGCGAACTCCGCGCCCACGAAGAAGGCGTTGGTCAGCAGCGTCAGGGCGGCGATGGCGAGTTGCAGGGCGGTCATCGGGCGTCCTTCGCGAGCGGTACGGGCCGTGTCTCGGGGCCGCTCGGCGGCGCGGTGACGCGGATCCGGCCGGCGCGGTGGTGGTCGACGTCGAGGACGCACAGCTGCCAGCCGTCCAGCTCCAGCAGGTCTCCCCGGACGGGGATGCGGGCGAGGCGGGTGGCGACGAGCCCGGCGAGGGTCTCGTACGGGCCCTCGGGCGCGGTCAGTCCGGTGCCGGCGAGTTCGTCGAGGCGGACGCCGCCGTCCGCCTCCCACACCGCGCGCCCGTCCTCGGTGGCGGGGGCGCTCTGGAGGTCGGGGGCCCGGACGGGGTCGTGCTCGTCGCGGACCTCGCCGACGACCTCCTCGACGATGTCCTCCATGGTGGCGACGCCCGCCGTGCCGCCGTACTCGTCGATGACGACGGCCATCGTGCGGCCGGTGCGCAGGCGCTCCAGCAGCCGGTCGGCGGTGAGGCTGTCGGGGACCAGCAGGGGTTCGCCGGCCAGGTCGGTGACCGGGGTGGTCAGCCGGTCTGCGGGTTCCAGGGCGAGGACGTCGCGGATGTGGACGGTGCCGACGACCTCGTCGAGGCTGTCGCGGTAGACGGGGAAGCGGGACAGGCCGGTGGCGTACGCGAGTTTCGCCGCGTCGTCGGCCGTCGCGTGCGCCTCCAGGGCGCGTACGTCGACGCGCGGCGTCATCACGTTCTCGGCGGTCAGTTCGCCGAGGTGCAGGGTGCGTACGAAGAGTTCGGCGGAGTCCGCCTCCAGGGCGCCCTTGGCCGCCGAGTGCCGGGCGAGGGCGATGAGTTCCTCGGGGCTGCGGGCGGAGGCGAGTTCCTCGGCGGGCTCCAGGCCGAGGCGGCGTACGAAGCGGTTCGCGGCGTTGTTGAGGTGGTGGATGAGCGGGCCGAAGGCGGCGGTGAAGCCGCGCTGGGGGCCCGCGACCACCTTGGCGACGGCCAGCGGCCGGGAGATCGCCCAGTTCTTCGGGACGAGTTCGCCGATGACCATCAGCACGACCGTGGACAGCGCCACGCCGAGCACGGTGGCCACCGTGGGGGCGGCGCCGCCGAGGCCGGCGGCCCGCAGCGGGCCGCGCAGCAGCGCGGCCAGCGACGGCTCGGCGAGCATGCCGATCACCAGGGAGGTGACGGTGATGCCGAGCTGGGCGCCGGAGAGCTGGAGGGTCAGCCGGCGGACGGCCTCCAGGGCGCCCGCGGCGCCGCGCTCACCGGCGTCGGCGGCGCGCTCCAGCTCGGCGCGCTCGACGGTGGTCAGCGAGAACTCGGCCGCGACGAAGACGGCGCAGGCCAGGATGAGGAGGAGGGCGGTCAGGAGCAGCAGCGTCTCGGTCACCGTGCCACCCCCGTTCCCTCGTGCGCGGGAATCGTGCGGGGTGTGGCACGGCTGGTACTGGGAGGCTCACCCATCGCGGGCTCGTGTCTCCTTCTGTCTTCGTGGGCCGCTTGCGTCGTGGCCGGTTCTGTCGTCGTGGCCGGATTTCCGGGTCCGGCCATCCTATTCTTCTACTCGCTTGTAGAGAACGGCCCGGCATTCCCGGTTGTTCCCACGGACACGCACGTACGCACGTGAACGCGAAGGAGTGGACGCCACGATGGTGTTCAGACGACTGCTCGGCTCACTCGGCGTGGGCGGCCCCACGGTCGACACGGTCCTCGACGAGGGGGCCGTCCGGCCCGGCGGCACCCTGGCCGGGCAGGTGCGCCTCAGAGGCGGCGGCGCCGGCTTCGACGTCGAGCACGTCACGCTGGAGCTGGTGGCCCGGGTGGAGGCGGAGCACGGGGAGGGCGAGAGCGAGGGCCTCGTCGCCTTCGGCCGGTTCACGGTCGGCGGCGGCTTCCGGCTCGGCGGGGACGAGGAGCGGTCGGTGCCGTTCGCCGTGCCGCTGCCCTGGGAGACACCGGTCACCGAGCTGTACGGCCAGCCGCTGGGGATCGTCCTCGGCGTGCGCACGGGGCTGTCGGTGGCGGGCGCCCGGGACAGCGGCGACCTCGATCCGCTGACCGTCCGCCCGCTGCCCGCGCAGGAGGCGGTGCTGGAGGCCCTGGGACAGCTCGGGTTCGGCTTCCGGTCCGCCGATCTGGAGTACGGGCGCATCGGCGGCACCGGGCAGCAGCTGCCCTTCTACCAGGAGATCGAGATCACCCCGTCGCCGCGGTACGCGCACCAGGTGAACGAGATCGAGGTGACCTTCCTCGCGGGCCCGGCCGGGCTGGAGGTGGTCCTGGAGGCCGACAAGCGCGGGGGCCCGCTCTCCGGCGGGCACGACGCGCTCACCCGCGTCACGGTCGGCCACCACGACACGCGCGACTGGAACACCGAGGTGGACGGCTGGATCCGGCAGCTGGTCGAGCACCGGGAGGCGTACGGCTCCCACGGCGCCCACTACGACGAGCGTCACGGGGACGGCCGCTCCGGCCCCGGCGTCGGCACGGCGGCCGTCGCCGGGGCGGCCGGACTCGCGGTCGGCGTCGCGGGCGGCCTGGTCGCGGCCGAGGTCGTGGACGAGGTCGGCGACTTCTTCGAGGGCGAGGACGAAGGCGACGCGGCCGAGTCAGGCGACGACGAGGGCTGAGCCGGGGCCGGATGCGGCGGACACGCCGGATACTCCGGATACTCCGGATACTCCGGATACTCCGGACGCGGGCGGCCCGTGACGGGGCCGCCGCGTAGGGGACACCCGCCGCGCCCGGCCCCGCCCGGCACCCCCGGGCAACGGCCGCCACCGGGCAACGGCCCCGGCGGCGTACGCCCCGGTGCCGGTGCACGGCCTCTCAGCGGATGTCGTCGAGGGCGAGGTTCTTGCCGACGACCAGGGTGATCACGCCGGGCGGGGCGTCCTGCGCCGCCGCGGGCCTGACCCCGCGCAGCCGCCCGGCCAGCGCCGCGGCCTGCCGCTCCAGTCCCGCCGGGTAGGTCACCTTCGTGGCGGCGAGCTCGGGGGCGTTGTCCGTCCCGGTGACCGCGACGCCGTCGGCGCGCAGCCGCTCGGCCACGGCGGCGGCCCTGCCCTGCACCCCGGTGCCGTTGAGGACCCGCACGCGCACGCTGGAGGCGTACACCGGCTGCTTCGCGGAGCTCTCCAGCTCCTTCTTGTCCACCTCGCGGTCCTTGGCCAGCGCGGTGAACAGGTCGGCGGCCTGCGGGTACTGCCAGACCACGTTGGCCCGGTCGGTCGCCACGTCGGCCTCGCGCGGGTAGTTGGGGACCGTGAGGAACGTCAGCCGGTCGCTCGGGATGCCCTTGAGCATCGACGCCAGCCCGTACAGCGGCTTGACGCCGGCCAGCTTCGGGTCGGTGGTCAGCGACTTGGTGGCCGACTGCAGGAAGCCGTAGAGGGAGTTGGGGCTGGTCAGCCGGTCCTGCGCCTTCTTGACCAGCGCGTCCATGAACTCCTGCTGGCGGCCGATGCGCCCGATGTCGGAGCCGTCGCCGACGCCGTAGCGCACCCGGACGTAGCCGAGCGCCTTGTCGCCAGCGACCGTCTGGCAGCCGGGCCGCAGGTCCAGCCTGGCCTTCTTGGACCGGATCGCCTGCTTCGGGCAGACCTCGATGCCGCCGAGGGCGTCGACCATGCCCTTGAAGCCCTGGAAGTCCACCGACATGAAGTTGTCGACGCGCAGGCCCGTGTTGGCCTCGACGGTCTTGATCGAGCAGGCGGCGGCGCTGGAGACCTCGCCGCCGCTGCCGCCGATCGCGAACGCCTGGTTGATCTTGAAGCTGTGCGGCGCCGAGGTGCTGCCGTCGCCCTTGTCGCAGGCCGGTATGTCCACCCAGGAGTCCCGCGGGAACGACACCACGGTCGCCCACTTCCGGTTCGCGGGCACGTGCAGCAGCATCAGCGTGTCCGACTGCATGGTGGTCAGGTCCTTGCCGTACCCGGCGTTGGCGCCGGCGCGGCTGTCGGAACCGACGATCAGTATGTTCTTGGACCCCGGGCTGAGGTTGACCGGCCGTCCGCCGCCGATCTTGTCGTCGACGTCGGCGGACTTGATGTTGCCGTTGAGGTCCTGGTAGACCCAGGCGCCCACGCCGCCCGCCCCGAGGACGACCACCGACGTCACCGCCGCGCTCCACATCAGGATCCGTCCCCGCCGGGTCAGCCGGGTCCTCCCCCGGCCGGCCGCCGCGGCACGGCGCCTTCGCTGACCGCTCACCTGTCGTTCCTCCCCCTCACGCGCTGAACCCTACCCGTCCGTTCCCGGCCGGCCGCCGCCGCGGTCGGCCCACCCTGGACAGACGGTGATCCGCGCCCCGTTCGTTGCGTGCCGGCGCCGGTTGTCTCAGAGGGGCGTCGCCGCGTACAGGATCAGGACCATGGTCACCGCGGAGTTCGCGGACGACATCGCCGACGCCGCCGTCCCCGCGGCGGCGCACCAGGCCGCCAGGCCCACCGAGGTGAACAGCGACGGCCAGCACCGTACGGCGGGGGCGGGGCCGAGCAGGGCCGCCACCCGCCGGGGCACCGGGCCCGGCGCCGCGAACCCGGCCAGCGTGGCGGCCGGGGTGCCGCGGGAGACCAGCGCCGCCTTGCCGATCGCGGAGGCGACCGTACGGCGGCTGCCGACCCGCTGGGCCGCCTCCTCGTCCGCCCAGCGCTCCGCGGTGTAGACGACGGCGGTCCGCAGCGGACGCAGGAACGGGTTGGCGCGCGCGGCGAGTTGCACGGCGAGCAGGAACCGGTGGTGCCCGGCGGCCAGATGGGCCCGCTCATGGGCGAACAGGGCCCGCCGCTCGGCCGGTTCGAGATGTTCCAGGAGCCCGGTGGTCACCACCACCCGGTCGCGCTGGCGGCCCGGCAGCGCGTAGGCGTACGGCGCCGCCTCGGGGAGGACCGCCACCCCGGTGGCCGGCAGTCCGGCCAGCGCGCGGTGGGCGCGGCGGCGCACCCTGCCGTGCCGCCACAGGGCGCGGGCGCAGGCCGCGAGCACCGCGCCCAGGGCGGGGATCGCCGCCTTGCCGACGATCTCGTCGTAGGGGACCGCGGCGCGCACCTCGGGGTCCGACCAGCCGTCGGGCAGCGGGTTGCCGGGGAGCTGGGCGGTGCCGACCACCATGACCAGGGCCAGGCACAGGGTGGAGCACGCGGCCATCACCGTGGCCACGCCGGTCAGCAGCCGGGTGGCGGTGCGGGGGTGCAGATGCTGCTCGGCCAGGCGCGCGATCGGCCATGCCGTGAGCGGCAGGACGAGCGGCAGGAAGACGAAGAACCCCATGCGGCGTCAGTCTTCACCGCGGGACTGGTCGAGCAGCTCGCGCAGCAGCCGCTCGTCGTCGGGTCCGAGACCGGTGACGAAGCTGGCGAGCACGGCCTCCCGGTCGCTCTCGGCGTCGAGCACCCGGCGCATCCGGTGCGCGGCGAGGCCCGCCTGGTCGGAGTCCGGGGTCCACGCGAAGGACCGCCCGGCGCGCTCCCGGGTCACCGCGCCCTTGGCCAGCAGCCGGGTCAGGATCGTGATCACCGTGGTGTACGCGAGGCCGCCGCCGAGCCGTTCCTGCACCCAGCCGGCCGTCGCGGGGCCGTCGGCCTCCCGCAGCGCCCGGAGGACCAGCGCCTCCAGCTCGCCCTGCCCCCGGCGCCGCGCGCGCTGCCGGTGCTCCGTCATGCCCTGTCTCCCTGTCGCACATCCGCGCGTCACACCCGGTGTGCCGGGCGCTGGATCGAGCGGTCCATCGTAAGGAAAGCAGACGCCGCCTCCCCAGTGAATCTACACTCCTGTAGATTCCAGGCGGCACGGCCGGCCGCGGTGGGCCGGCCGCCCGGCCCACCAGGAGGACAGGACCGACATGTTCGGACTCAGCGAGCTCGCGATCATCCTCGTCGTCGTCATCGCCGTCCTGTGTGTGAAGAAGCTGCCCGAGCTGACCCGTACGGCGGGCCGGTCGGCGCGCATCCTGAAGGCCGAGGCGCGGGCGGCGCGGGACGGCGGCACAGCGGACGACGG
>NZ_AGBF01000041.1 GCF_000225525.1 Streptomyces zinciresistens K42
GGGGCGCCGCGCCGCGGGCAGCGCTGCCCGCCGGGGCCGGTCCACCCTCCGGAGAACGGACCCGCGGGTAGCCGTAGTTTCCTACGATCCGTGATCCTGGCCGAACAGACCGTGGTCACCCCGCTCGCCGCGCCCTACGTTGTGGGCCGTGCGCCGACCCCCAGCCCAGCCGAACCAGCCCCCCGACCGCCCCAGCCGCCGCGACCCGCCGACTCCCCCGTTCAACGCCCCCGCGGCCCGCCGTCTGCGCGCCGCCCTCGACATGGGGCCCGAGCACGTCGCCCACGGCCTGCGGGTCTCCTACGGGCTGCCGTACGTCACCGGGGACCTGGTCATCGCGTGGGAGCGCGAACTCACCGCCCCCGACAGCGGCGAACTCACCGCTCTCGCCGGTGTGCTGTGGTGCTCCCCGGGTGAACTGCTGGGCAGACCAAGGACGTTGCGCGAGCACCGGATCTCCCGCGGCCTCGCGCCGGAGGACGTGGCACGCGCCGTCGGGCACGACACCCGCGCCTATCTGCGCATGGAGGAGCACGACGACTGGCAGGGCACCGAGCGCCAGTCGGCCGCGCTGGCGCACACGCTCGGCCTCACGCTGCCCGACTTCATCACCGTCACCGGCCGGGAGGGCAGGCTCGCCGACCTGCTGCACAGCGCGGTCACGACGCGCTGGCAGGCGTATGTGCGCCCGGTCGGCAGGATGGTGCCGCTGGACCGGCGCGTCCTGGAGGACGCCCTCCAGGGGCTGCACCAGAGCTACCAGGGGCAGATGGCGGCGACGCTCAGCTGGGGCGGCGGCAGCGGGGACTCCAGCGCCGCCGGCCGGGAGTTCCTGGACCGGATCGTGGAGCGCTTCTGGACGGCCGTCCGGAGCGACGGTCCCTGAGCCCCGCCGCATCACGCACCGCGCCCCACCGCACCACGCCCCGCCGCACCACGCCCCGCCGCACCGCGGAGGGCCGCACCACGCACCGCGCCCCACCGCACCACGCCCCGCCGCACCACGCCCCGCCGCACCGCGGAGGGCCGCCTAGAAGACCGACTCGGCCTCGTCCATGCGGTCCTTGGGCACCGTCTTCAGCTCGGTGACCGCCTCGGCCAGCGGCACCATGACGATGTCCGTGCCGCGCAGCGCCGTCATCCGCCCGAACTCGCCCCGGTGGGCGGCCTCCACGGCGTGCCAGCCGAAGCGGGTGGCGAGGACGCGGTCGTACGCCGTCGGTGTGCCGCCGCGCTGGACGTGGCCGAGGATGACGGGCTTGGCCTCCTTGCCGAGGCGGCGCTCCAGCTCGAAGGCGAGGGCGGTGCCGATGCCCTGGAACCGCTCGTGGCCGTACTGGTCGATCTCGCCCTTGCCGTAGTCCATGCTGCCCTCGGCGGGGTGGGCGCCCTCGGCGACGCAGATCACCGCGAACTTCTTGCCGCGCGAGAAGCGCTCCTCGACCATCTTCACCAGGTCGCCGGGGTCGAAGGGGCGCTCGGGCAGGCAGATGCCGTGGGCGCCCGCGGCCATGCCGGACTCCAGGGCGATCCAGCCCGCGTGGCGGCCCATGACCTCGACGACCATCACCCGCTGGTGCGACTCCGCCGTCGTCTTCAGCCGGTCCATGGCCTCGGTGGCGACGCCCACGGCCGTGTCGAAGCCGAAGGTGCGGTCCGTGGAGGAGATGTCGTTGTCGATCGTCTTCGGTACGCCCACCACCGGCAGGCCCGCGTCGGACAGCATGCGCGCGGCCGTCAGCGTGCCCTCGCCGCCGATCGGGATGAGCGCGTCGATGCCGAAGTCGCGTGCGATGTCGGGTGCGTTCTCACAGGCTTCGCGCAGCCGGTTGCGCTCCAGCCGGGACGAGCCGAGGATCGTGCCGCCGCGGGCCAGGATGCCGCTCACGGCCTCCAGGTCGAGGTGGCGGTAGTGGCCGTCGAGCAGGCCCGCGAAGCCGTCCTCGAAGCCGATCACCTCGTCGCCGTACTGGGCGACGGCCCGGTGCACGACCGACCGGATCACGGCGTTCAGTCCGGGGCAGTCGCCGCCTGCGGTGAGCACTCCGATGCGCATCGTGCTGTGTCTCCCTGCTCGCTGTCGTGACCGGTGAGCCGGTCCGATTGTTTCATGCCTCCGAGGACGGCGTCCCTTCCGTTCGGTTCACCCCTTCTTCCCCCTTTTTCTCCCGATACGTTTCTCCCGATACGCCGACCCGCGGGCCTTTCCGCCCCCTTCCCGGTACGGCCGGGACCCCGGTACTGACGGGCGCCTTATCCATCGGCAGAGGTACTGTCAAGAGGGTTCTGCTCACCTCGGTGGGCGATTTTTGTGCAGGTGGACGAAACGGAGAGCACGCGTGACGCGCAGCGTGTACGTGACCGGTATCGACCGCGGCGACGGACGCCAGGTGGTCGAACTGGGAGTGATGGAGCTCCTGACCCGGCAGGTCGACAGGGTGGGGGTGTTCCGGCCGCTGGTGCACCACTCGCCCGACCGCCTGTTCGAGCTGCTGCGCGCCCGCTACCGGCTCTCGCAGGACCCGGCGACGGTCTACGGCATGGACTACCACGAGGCGTCCACGCTCCAGGCCGAGCGCGGCACCGACGAGCTGGTCTCCACCCTCGTCGAGCGGTTCCACCTCGTCACCCGGGACTACGACGTCGTCCTCGTCCTCGGCACCGACTTCGCCGACACCCAGCTCCCGGACGAACTCGCTCTCAACGCCCGCCTGGCCAACGAGTTCGGCGCCTCCGTGATACCCGTCGTCGGCGGCCGCCGGCAGACCGCCGAGTCCGTGCTCGCCGAGACGCGCAACGCCTACCGGGCGTACGAGAACCTGGGCTGCGACGTGCTCGCCATGGTCACCAACCGGGTCGGCCCCGAGGACCGGGACGCGATCGCCGGCTCCCTCGCGGCGCGGCTTCCGGTGCCCTGCTACGTCGTCCCGGACGAGCCCGCCCTCGCCGCGCCGACCGTCTGGCAGATCGCGCAGTCCCTGGACGCCACCGTCCTGCTCGGCGACGACTCCGGGCTCGCGCGCGACGCCCTCGACTTCGTGTTCGGCGGCGCGATGCTGCCCAACCTGCTGACCGCGCTGACCCCGGGCTGCCTGGTGGTGACCCCGGGCGACCGCGCCGACCTGGTGATCGGCTCGCTGGCCGCGCACAGCTCGGGCACCCCGCCGATCGCGGGACTGCTGCTCACCCTGGACGAGCGGCCCGGCGAGGCGATCATGACCCTGGCGGACCGGCTCGCCCCGGGCACCCCGGTGCTGTCGGTGCCGGGCTACAGCTTCCCCACCGCCGAGCAACTGTTCTCCCTGGAGGGCAAGTTGAACGCGACGACCCCGCGCAAGGCGGAGACCGCGCTCGGTCTGTTCGAGCGGTACGTCGACACCGGCGACCTGCTCACGCGGGTCTCGGCGCCGAGCACGGACCGGGTCACGCCGATGATGTTCGAGCACAAGCTGCTGGAGCGGGCCCGCTCGCGCATGCGCCGCATCGTGCTGCCCGAGGGCACCGAGCCGCGGGTGCTGCACGCCGCGGAGGTGCTGCTGCGCCGCGGGGTGTGCGACCTGACCCTGCTCGGACCGGTCGACCAGATCCGCAAGCGGGCCGCCGACCTCGGCATCGACCTGGGCGGCGCGCAGCTGACCGACCCGGCCACCAGCGAGCTGCGCGACGCCTTCGCGGAGAAGTACGCCCAGCTGCGCGCCCACAAGGGCGTCACGGTGGAGCTGGCGTACGACGTGGTCTCCGACGTGAACTACTTCGGGACGCTGATGGTGCAGGAGGGGCTGGCCGACGGCATGGTCTCGGGGTCCGTGCACTCCACCGCCGCCACCATCCGGCCCGCTTTCGAGATCATCAAGACCCGGCCGGACGCCGGGATCGTCTCCTCGGTGTTCTTCATGTGCCTCGCCGACCGCGTCCTCGTCTACGGCGACTGCGCCGTCAACCCGGACCCGGACGCCGAGCAGCTGGCCGACATCGCCATCCAGTCGGCCGCGACCGCCGAGCAGTTCGGCGTCGAGCCGCGGATCGCGATGCTGTCGTACTCGACGGGCACCTCGGGCTCGGGCGCCGACGTCGACAAGGTGCGCGAGGCGACCGGGCTGGTGCGCGCGCGGCGGCCCGATCTGAAGATCGAGGGCCCCATCCAGTACGACGCCGCCGTCGAGCCGACCGTCGCCGCGACCAAGCTGCCAGGGTCCGAGGTGGCCGGGCAGGCGACGGTGCTGGTCTTCCCGGACCTCAACACCGGCAACAACACCTACAAGGCCGTGCAGCGCTCCGCCGGCGCGATCGCCGTCGGCCCGGTGCTCCAGGGCCTGCGCAAGCCGGTCAACGACCTCTCCCGGGGCGCCCTCGTCTCGGACATCGTCAACACCGTCGCCATCACGGCGATCCAGTCGCAGTCCACCGTCTCCCCCGCCGACCGGAAGGCCACCGCCCCGTGACCGCCACCCGCGTCCTCGTCCTCAACTCCGGCTCCTCGTCGCTGAAGTACCAGCTGCTCGACATGCGCGACGGCGGCCGGCTGGCCGTGGGCCTCGTCGAGCGGATCGGCGAGCGGACCTCACGGCTGCGGCACACCCCGTCGGCCGGCGGCGGGGAGAGCCGGGAGCGGACCGGCGCGATCGCGGACCACGACGCCGCGCTGAAGGCCGTGGCGGAGGAACTCGCCCGCGACGGCCTCGGCCTCGACTCGCCCGAACTGGCCGCGATCGGGCACCGGGTGGTGCACGGCGGCCGGCGCTTCACCGAGCCGACCGTCGTCGACGACGCCGTGCTCGCCGAGATCGAGCGGCTCATCCCGGTGGCCCCGCTGCACAACCCGGCCAACCTGACCGGCATCCGCACCGCCCGCGCCCTGCGCCCGGACCTGCCGCAGGTCGCCGTCTTCGACACCGCGTTCCACACGACGATGCCGGAGTCCGCCGCCCGCTACGCCATCGACGTCGAGACCGCCGACCGCCACCGCATCCGGCGCTACGGCTTCCACGGCACCTCGCACGCCTTCGTCTCCCGCGCCACCGCCGCCCTGCTCGGCAGGGCCCCCGAGGACGTCAACGTCATCGTGCTGCACCTGGGCAACGGCGCCTCCGCGTCCGCGGTGCGGGGCGGGACCTGCGTCGACACCTCGATGGGGCTCACGCCTTTGGAGGGGCTCGTGATGGGTACGCGATCCGGGGACGTCGATCCCGCGGTCATCTTCCATTTGGCACGCGTTGGCGACATGTCCATCGGGGAAATCGACACTCTTCTCAACAAGAAGAGCGGATTGACCGGCCTGTGCGGCGACAACGACATGCGGGAGATCCGCCGCCGGATCGACGAGGGCGACGAGCGGGCGCGATTGGCCTTCGACATCTACATTCACCGGCTGAAGAAGTACATCGGCGCGTATTGCGCCGTGCTCGGCCGGGTGGACGCGGTCGCGTTCACGGCCGGTGTCGGCGAGAACGCGGCGCCGGTGCGGGAGGCCGCCGTGGCGGGCCTGGACCAGCTCGGTCTCGCGGTGGACCCGGAGCTGAACGCCGCGCGCGCCGACGGGCCGCGGATCGTCTCGCCCGCGGGCGCGCGGGTGGCGGTGGCCGTCGTGCCCACGGACGAGGAACTGGAGATCGCGACACAGACCTACGCACTGGTCGGGAAGGCGAACAGCTGAGGCAGACGGCCCGGTGACACGGCTGAGCAAAGCGAAGCTCATTTGTATCTTCCACCAGACGGAATATTCCGCGGCGAAACAAACCGATAGGATCGTCCCATGCGCCGTTCGAAAATCGTTTGTACCCTCGGCCCCGCGGTCGACTCCCATGAACAGCTCGTCTCGCTGATCGAGGCCGGCATGAACGTGGCCCGCTTCAACTTCAGCCACGGCACCCACGAGGACCACCAGGGGCGCTACGAGCGCCTGCGGTCGGCCGCCCGGGAGACGGGCAGGGCCATCGGGGTGCTCGCCGACCTCCAGGGTCCGAAGATCCGCCTGGAGACCTTCGCGGAGGGCCCGGTCGAGCTGGAGCGCGGTGACGAGTTCGTCATCACGACCGAGGACGTCCCGGGCGACAAGACCGTCTGCGGGACGACGTACAAGGGCCTGCCCGGTGACGTCTCGCGCGGCGACCAGATCCTCATCAACGACGGCAACGTCGAGCTGAAGGTCCTGGACGTCGAGGGCCCCCGGGTGCGCACGATCGTCATCGAGGGCGGCGTCGTCTCCGACCACAAGGGCATCAACCTGCCCGGCGCGGCGGTGAACGTGCCCGCGCTGTCCGAGAAGGACGTCGAGGACCTGCGGTTCGCGCTGCGCATGGGCTGCGACCTGGTCGCGCTCTCCTTCGTCCGGGACGCCCACGACGTCCAGGACGTGCACAAGGTCATGGACGAGGTCGGCCGCCGCGTCCCGGTCATCGCCAAGGTGGAGAAGCCGCAGGCGGTGGCGAACATGGAGGACGTCGTGCTGGCGTTCGACGGCGTGATGGTCGCGCGCGGCGACCTGGCCGTCGAGTACCCGCTCGAGAAGGTCCCGATGGTGCAGAAGCGCCTCATCGAGCTGTGCCGCCGCAACGCCAAGCCGGTGATCGTGGCGACCCAGATGATGGAGTCGATGATCACCAACTCGCGGCCGACCCGCGCCGAGGCGTCCGACGTCGCCAACGCGATCCTGGACGGCGCCGACGCGGTCATGCTGTCCGCCGAGTCCAGCGTGGGCGCGTACCCCGTCGAGACCGTGCGGACGATGTCGAAGATCGTCACCGCGGCCGAGCAGGAGCTGCTGAGCAAGGGCCTTCAGCCGCTCGTCCCCGGCAAGAAGCCGCGCACGCAGGGCGGTTCGGTGGCCCGCGCGGCCTGCGAGATCGCCGACTTCCTCGGCGGCAAGGGCCTGGTCGCCTTCACCCAGTCCGGCGACACCGCCCGCCGGCTGAGCCGCTACCGCGCGGCCCAGCAGATCATCGCGTTCACCACGGACGAGTCCACCCGCAACCAGATGACGCTGAGCTGGGGCGTGGAGCCGCACGTCGTGCCGTTCGTCAACAGCACCGACGAGATGGTCGACCTGGTCGACCAGGAGATCGTCAAGCTCAACCTGTTCGGCGAGGGCGACATCGTCGTGATCACCGCGGGCTCGCCGCCCGGTGTCCCCGGGACGACCAACATGGTCCGGGTGCACCACCTGGGCGGCACGGGCCGCGACTGACACCCGGTCTGCGGTACGGCACCGAGGGCGCCCCCTGCGGCAGGGGGCGCCCTCGGTCTGTGCGGCTCCCGGACGGGTCCGGTGGGATCGGTCAGTCGGTGATGAAGTTGCGCAGGCCGGGCACGAACAGCGTGCCGCCGAACTGGCCGGCCTGGACCACCTTGACCTTGGTGAAGTAGATCAGCGGGATGTTCAGCGGCGGCGGGTTCTCCGGGTCGAACGTCACGGGTATCAGCCCGAGCAGGTTCCCGGAGATGCTCTCGGTGTACATCACCGTCTTGCCGTTGCGGATCGTGGAGGTGGAACCCGGCGCCGCCTCCACGTGGTACGTCTTGCCGGACTGCTTGTCCTTGACCGTCTGCTTCAGGTCGCCGATGTCGGTGCCGTCGGAGATGACGTACTTCAGCACCTTCTTGGTGGCGCCGCCCGCCGTGCGCACCTTGACGACGCCCTGGTAGTCGGCGCCCTTCAGCAGCAGCGAACTGGCGTTCAGGAACCACGGGTCGTCGGGCAGCGGCACGGGGTTGTCGACGCCGCCCTCGGCGTCGGTGGCCTTCGGGCAGTTCCGCGGGTCGGCGGTGGAGCTCGCGGAGGGGCTCGGCGTGGCGGTGGCCTCGCCCGCCGCGTCCCGGGCCGCCTCGGTGGTGTCCTTCGCGGCCTCGGACGCCTTGCCGGTGGCGCCCCCGACGGTGTCCCCGACCTTCTCGGTGGCCTTGCCGGCGGTCTCCCCGACCGGGTCGGGCGCCTCGGAGGCGTCCTTGCCCGCGGAGCCGCCGGAGCCGGAGGAGCCGGAGGACCCGGACGGCGCCTGCGCGCTGTCGCTCGCGCCCGGCGACGGCGTCGCGGTCGCGCCCGCCTCGTCCTTCGCGCCGCCCGTGAAGATGCCGGAGATGGCGTCGCCTATGTTCTCCAGCAGGTTGCCGCCGCCCTCGGGCGGCGCGGGGGTCTGCGTGGCCGGGGCGCCGGTCTGCGCCCCGGCGGACTTGCTCGGGGACGGCGTCGGGGTGGGCCCGTCCGCGTCGTCGGAACCTGAATCCGACGAACCGGAGGAACCGGAAGAACCAGCGGAGCCAGAGGAGCCAGAGGAGCCAGAAGGAGGGGTTTCGCCCCCGGAGGCCGCACCGCCCGCGGAGCCGGGCGACGCCGAGGGGGTCGGCTTCGCCGTCTCCTCGCCGGCCGGTTCGGTGGTGCTCGGGGAGGGGGACGCCGAGGCGTCGTCCGCCAGCGCGGCCACGCAGTCCTTGTACTCGTCCACCGTGAGGCTCTTGGCCGTCGGCTTGCCGGCGTTCTCGCTGTCGGCCTGCGCGAGCGTGGGCGTGAAGCCCATGCCCATGAGGACCGCGGTCGGCATCGCCGCCAGGGCTATCGCCTTGCCCGCGGGCATGTGGAACCTGGTGAACAGCGGCTTCTTGGGCGCCGCGTGACGCGGCCCGGTTCTCGCACGGGACGTGTCCACCTCGGTCCCGTGGGTCACCTCGTCAGCCGGCACTGTGCCTCCCGTTCGCCCCGTTCCCCGGGCTCGTTCCTGACAGATCGTTCGGCTCGCCCACCGCGGGCTTGTGGAGATCGGTGCCGGAGTCGCCGGCGCCCTCGGGCGCGGGCGCCCCGCCGGGCGCCGCCGGCACCGCCTCGCCTTCCCGACCCGGCGCCCACGACACGGCCATGGCCCCGCCGACGAGGGCGAGGAGGAAGCCGATGAGGAAGCCGCCGATGTTGGAGACGGGGATGGACACCAGGGCCAGCAGGATCGCCGCGACGCCCGCGAAGGTGCGTACGTGCTTCTGGAACCAGAGGCTGAAGCCCAGGACCACGAGCAGGACACCGATGATCAGGGACCCGGCTCCCGCGGTCGTGGCCATCGCCAGGGTCAGATTGCCGATCTGCAGGTTCGCGTACGGGAAGTAGGCGATCGGGAGTCCGCCGAGCATGACGAACAGACCCGCCCAGAACGGCCTGGTGCCCCTCCAGGCACGGAAGTTCCGCCGAAGGACCTGGAGGTGATGCTCGTCATGGCCGGGCGCGACAGGAGTCTCGGCACTCATGGAAAACAGCTCCCTGGTACGGCGTTGCTGTGGTGGTGATGCGTGGGTGGTACGTGGGTGGTGCGTCGAAGTGGTGCTGTTTCCCGCCCACTTGTGAAGAAAGCGGGCGGAGAGTGGAAGGGCGGGGGCGCCATCGGCTCCCCCGCCCGTCACCGAGTGCTCAGTAGCATTCCTTGGCACCCGTCGACAGCGACATCTTCAGCCCGCTGAGCTTGAAGGTTCCGGCCGTGGTGGCCCACGCCGTCTGCTTCACGCCGGTCAGCGTGGCCTTGTCGGCCTGCTGGGCGAACCCGTACGGGTTGGCCTGCTCGCCGCCGCCCTTCATGCCCGGACCCTTGCTGGCGTCCTTGGCGGCCACACCGATGTCGATGTTCTCGAACGTCGCGTCCGCGCTCAGGTCGGCGATGTCGATGTAGAGGTTCTTCGCCTCGACCGGGGTGTCGCCCTGGCCGGCCCGCAGGATCAGGCTGACGCTCCCGAGGACCGGGATGTCAGGGGTGACCACGGACTGGCACAGGTTGTTGATGGTCGCGGACTTGAACGCCGAGACGGCGACGGGGTTGACCGTCTTCTTGCCGGAGAGCGTGTAGCCCTCGTCAAGAGCGCCGTACTGCGAGAAGCCGTTACCGACGAGCTTGTCCGTCGAGACCTTGAACGACTGGCCGGACACGCTGAACGACGCGGCGAGAGCGCCCTGCGCGAGGGCGACACCTATCGCTGCCGTGGCGGCGACGCTGGGCACCATGACCACAGCGAACCGCTTCCATCTGGTCCCGCCACGCACCTGGGACTCCATATTTCCTCCTTCTCGGACGTACATCTCCTGACCCTGGCTGCCACTGTCGGCTCGACGGCCCAGCCGGGCAGGGATGGGAGAAGTGCTACGTCCTCGGGAAGGAGAGCGCCCGCGCTCGGTGGCGCCGAACGCGCCCGAATCACCGGCGATCACCCCCGAGCGACAACCACTGGTCGCGCCTGACACGCATCACGCACAACCTTGCTGGACAGGCTTCGCCGATGAGCGAAGACCCCCCTGCCCAAGAGCCGGCGCCACTGCCGCCGGCCCTGCTCGGTGGGGACCCAGGAACTCCCGTGACCCGACCGGCTGTCGGGGTGCGGGAACGGACCGAGCGTGGCCGATCGTGGTGCATTCTCGCCGCCCGCACAAGGGGCTTCGTTACTCGGTAGTAACGGCCGGATAACCGAACAACGACCCGCGGGTCTCGGGCAGCGACTCAGGGTGGCATCACCCGCCCGGACAAATCCATGAATCGCCAGACAGAAGCCGACAGAACCACACCCCCGACTTACCTGGAGTAACTGCGGCCGCGTTTACCAAGTTTTGGTAAAGCGCGGCCGCTTTGGTGCTCTGTCGACAGTTGTTTCACCGGGGCACCACGGCCCCGCGCGTTTAGTGACTGGTCAGAACGGGGCCGCCGCCCCGGTCGGCACGCCGGTCAGAACAGCGCCCGCGCCAGCGCCCTGCGCGCGGCCGCGACCCGCGGGTCCTCGCCGCCCACCACCTCGAACAGCTCCAGCAGCCGCAGCCGTACGGTGTCGCGGTCCTCGCCCGCCGTGCGCTGCACGGTCTCGATGAGCCGGCCGAAGGCGTCCTCGACATGACCGCCCACCAGGTCGAGGTCGGCCGCGGCGATCTGCGCCCGCACGTCGGCCGGGTTCTCCGCGGCGTCCTTGCGCACCTGCTGGGGGTCCGCGCCCTGCACCCGCTGGAGCAACTCGGCCTGCGCCAGGCCGAGTCCGGCCTCCGAGTTCGACGGGTCCTCGCTCAGTACGCTCCGGTACGCCCGGACGGCACCGTCCAGGTCGCCCGCGTCCAGGGCCTGGACGGCGGCCTCCAGCAGGGCGTCGTGCGGACCGGCCTGGACGGCGGGGGCGCTGTGCGCGCCGCCGGGCTCGGCGTCCGGGTCGACGCTCAGGCCGGTGAGGCCGAAGCGCTGCTCCGCGACGGCGACGAGCTGGTCGAGCGTCTCGCGGATCTCGGCCTCGCCGGCCGCGCCCTGGAAGAGCGGCAGCGCCTGGCCGGCGACCACCGCGAACACGGCGGGAATCCCCTGGACGCCGAACTGCTGCATCAGCATCTGGTTGGCGTCGACGTCGATCTTGGCGAGCAGGAAGCGGCCGTTGTACTCGACGGCGAGCCGCTCCAGCACCGGGCTCAGCTGCTTGCAGGGCTCGCACCACTCGGCCCAGAAGTCGATGACGACGGGCACCTCGGCGGAGCGCTGGAGGACCTCGCTCTCGAAGCCCGCCTCATCCACCTCGATCACGAGGTCGGCGGGCGAGACGGCCCCTCCCCCGCCCTGCCGGGCGGACTCGGCGCGCACCTGCTCCGCCTTGGCCTTGGCCTCCTGGGCCGCCTTCACCGCGGCGAGGTCGACGACCCCGCTCATGGACATGTTCCGTGGCTGCATGGGTCTATCCTCCCCCGTCCGGTGCGCACTGTGAAAACGGTGTGCCCGCCGGGCCCGACCCGGCATGGTGTCGGCGCCGGGTCCCCACCCCGCGCCAGTGGTCGTCGCTTTCGCTACGGGTCGTAGCGTAATGGCATGCGGGTCCGCGTGACCAGCACCCCCGAGTGATCTGCCTCACCGTCGCACGGGACAAACCCCCGGTTATGGTCGGGACATGCAGAGCCGCCCCGCCACCGCCCGTCCCGGCCGTCCGCGCAGCGCCGCCGCGGACGCCGCGATCCTGGCGGCCACCCGCGAGGCTCTGGTCGAACTGGGCTGGTCCAAGCTGACGTTGGGGGACGTGGCCACCCGCGCGGGGGTCGCGAAGACGACCCTGTACCGCCGCTGGTCCGGCAAGAACGAACTCGTCGTCGACGCGGTCGCGGAACTCTTCGACGAGCTGCGGCTGCCCGACCGCGGCAGCCTCGCCGCCGACATCGAGGGGGTCGTGCTCCAGTTCGCCGCCATCCTGGCCCGCCCGGAGGCCAGGAGCGGACTGATGGCGGTGGTCGCGGAGTCGACCCGGGACGACGCGCTGCGCGAGCGGCTGCGCACCTCGGTCGTGGACCGCCAGAAGAGGCTCGTGGTGGAGGGCAGGGTGCGCGCCCAGTGCCGGGGCGAGCTGCCGCCGGAGAGCGACGCCGGGGAGGCCGCCCGCACGGTCGACCTGATCTTCGACATGGTGGCGGGCGCGGTCGTGCACCGCACGCTGGTGAGCGGGCATCCGGCGGACGAGGAGTGGGTGCGCGGCTTCACGCAGGTCCTGCTGCTGGGGCTGACGGGAGCGGCCTCGGGGGCTCCCGGGGAGTGAGGGGGCGGGGCGGGCGCCCCGCACCGCCCCCGCACCGCCCCCTCACCGCCCCCGCACCGCTCAGAAGCCGGCCGGCTCCGTGTAGACGCCCCACTCGTCGCGCAGCACGTCGCAGATCTCGCCGAGGGTCGCCTCGGCGCGCACGGCGTCCAGCATCGGCGTGATCATGTTGGCGCCGCCGCGCGCGGCGGCCAGCATCTCCGCCAGGGCGGCGCGCACCGCGGCGTCGTCGCGGGCGGCCCTGCGGGCGGCCAGCACCCGCACCTGGTCGCGCTCCACCTCGTGGCTGACCCGGAGGATCTCCAGGTCGCCGGTGACGGAGGGGGTGTGGACGTTGACGCCGACGACGCGCTTCTCGCCCTTCTCCAGGGACCGCTGGTAGCGGAAGGCGGACTCCGCGATCTCCCCGGTGAACCAGCCGTCCTCGATGCCGCGCAGGATGCCGGAGGTGATCGGCCCGATGGGGTGCCGCCCGTCGGGGTGCGCCCGCAGGCCCCGCTCCTTGATCTGCTCGAAGATCTTCTCGGCGTCGACCTCGATCCGGTCGGTGAGCTGCTCGACGAACCAGGAACCGCCCAGCGGGTCCGCCACGTTGGCGACGCCGGTCTCCTCCATGAGCACCTGCTGGGTGCGCAGGGCGATCTCCGCGGCCTGTTCGGAGGGCAGGGCCAGGGTCTCGTCGAGGGCGTTGGTGTGCAGCGAGTTGGTCCCGCCGAGCACGGCGGCCAGCGCCTCCACGGCGGTGCGCACGACGTTGTTGTACGGCTGCTGGGCGGTCAGCGACACGCCCGCGGTCTGGGTGTGGAAGCGCAGCCACTGCGCCTTCTCGCTCCGGGCGCCGTACACGTCGCGCATCCAGCGCGCCCAGATCCGCCGGGCGGCCCGGAACTTGGCGATCTCCTCGAAGAAGTCGAGGTGCGCGTCGAAGAAGAAGGACAGGCCGGGTGCGAAGACGTCGACGTCGAGACCGCGGCTGAGGCCCAGTTCGACGTAGCCGAAGCCGTCCGCGAGGGTGTACGCCAGCTCCTGCGCGGCCGTCGCCCCGGCCTCGCGGATGTGGTAGCCGGAGACGGACAGCGGCTTGTAGGCGGGGATGCCGGCCGCGCAGTGCTCCATGAGGTCGCCGATGAGGCGCAGATGCGGCTCGGGCTGGAAGAGCCATTCCTTCTGGGCGATGTACTCCTTGAAGATGTCGGTCTGGAGCGTGCCGTTGAGCACGCCCGGGTCGACGCCCTGGCGCTCGGCGGCCACCAGGTACATGCAGAAGACCGGCACGGCCGGGCCGCTGATGGTCATGGACGTGGTGACGCCGCCCAGCGGGATGTCCTTGAAGAGGACCTCCATGTCGGCGGCGGAGTCGATGGCGACACCGCAGTGCCCGACCTCGCCCAGCGCGCGCGGGTCGTCGGAGTCGCGGCCCATCAGCGTCGGCATGTCGAAGGCGACGGAGAGACCGCCGCCGCCGTTGCCGAGGATCATCTTGTAGCGCTCGTTGGTCTGCTCGGCGTTGCCGAACCCGGCGAACTGCCGGATGGTCCACGTCCGCCCGCGGTAGCCGGTCGGGTGCAGCCCGCGGGTGAAGGGGTACTCCCCGGGCCAGCCGATCCGCTCGAAGCCCTCGTACCCGTCTCCCGGCCGGGGCCCGTACACCGGCTCCACGGGGTCCCCGGAGAGCGTGGTGAAGTCTGCGTCGCGCTTGCGCGCGGCGTCGTACCGGGCCTGCCAGCGGCGGCGGCCCTCCTCGATGGCGTCAGCGTCCATACCCACGAATTTACTAGGACGTCCTAGTAAATGTCGACGGGAAAGCCGCCGCACCCTCGGCACGGCGGCTTCGTCAGGCCCGTGCGGCGGCCGGCTCGGCGCCGCTGAGCAGCGGTTCCACCTCGCGTGTGACCTTGCGCTCGACGAAGAAGGCGACGAGCGGGATCGTCCCGGACAGCAGCACCCACAGGAGCTTGCCGAACGGCCACTTGGCCTTGGACCCGAGGTCGAAGGCGAAGATCAGGTAGATGATGTAGAGGAACCCGTGGACCTGGGAGACGGCGAAGGTGACGTCCTCGCCCGTGTCGAAGCCGTACTTGAACACCATCGAGGTGGACAGCACGAGCAGCATGACGGCGGTGACGTAGGCCATCACCCGGTAGCGGGTCAGGACGCTCTTCTTCATGCGCAAGAGCGTAACCATCCGTTCCGGGAGATCTTGTCCCGGGTCCCGGGTCCCGGGTCCCGGGTCCCGGGTCCCGGGTCGCGGACGCCCGGTCGCGGCCCCGGTCGCGGACGCCGGTCGCGGCCCCGGCGCGGACGCGCCCCGGCCCCCGTCCCGGCCCCCGTCTCAGCCCTCGTCGAAGTCGTGGGCCGCGACCCGCAGCGGGCGCAGCATCGCGAAGATCTCCGCGCACTCCTCGGCGTCGTACACCCCGAGCCCGAAGTCCATGGCCATCAGGTCGCGGGTGGCCGCCTCGACGACCTCGCGGCCCTTGGCGGTGATGGAGGCGAGGGTGCCGCGCCCGTCGTTGGGGTTGGGCCGCTTGTCCACCAGACCGGAGCGGACCAGCCGGTCCACTGTGTTCGTCACCGAGGTCGGATGCACCATGAGCCGCTCGCCGATCTTGGACATCGGCAGTTCGCCGGCCTTGGCGAAGTTCAGCAGCACCAGCGCCTCGTAACGCGCGAACGTCAGTCCGTAGGGCTTGACCACCGAGTCGACCTCGGCGAGCAGGATCTGCTGCGCGCGCATGATCGAGGTGATGGCGGCCATGGACGGCACGTTCCCCCAGCGCTGCTTCCAGAGTTCGTCGGCGCGGGCGATGGGGTCGAAGGGGAGGCTGAGCGGCTTCGGCACGCGGTCGACCTTACCGGCCGGTCACATGCCGGTCAGCCCTGTCTCGCCCTTCGGTCCCCCGCCCGCTCCCCCGCCCGCGGTCACCGGTCTACGCCGGGGTCGCCTCGCTGATCCGGAAGACAGCCGTCCACCGGTCGTCGTGCAGGCAGGCGTTCATGGGCGCGACCAGCGCCCGGTGGTCGGTGCCGGTGCGCCACCGCTGGACGGCCTCCAGGCTCGCCCACTCGCTGGTGAGCATCCACTGGGCGGGGTCGTCCAGGGAGCGGCACAGCTGCTCGCCGAGGTGCCCGGGAAAGCCCTCCGCCCCCCGCCGGACCTCGCGATACGACGTCACGAAGTCCGCCTCCATGCCCTCGCGCACCCGCAGCAGCCGCACCACGCGCACCCGTTCGGGGGCCGGGGAGCCGGCGGTCATGACGGGTCGAGGACGACGGGGAGCTCGGCCAGCCCGCGGAAGGCGGGGAACGGCACGGTCATCCAGCGCGCCTCCCCCGGGTCGCCGGCCCGCGCCACGCGCGGGAAGCGCGCGAAGAGCGTGGTGAGGGCGGTCTGCATCTCCAGGCGGGCCAGCGGCGCCCCGACGCAGTAGTGCGGGCCGAAGCCGAAGGCGAGGTGCGTGGCCTGGACGTTCGGACGGCGTACGTCCATCTCGTTCGGCTCGGCGAACATCTCCGGGTCGCGGTTGGCGCCGGCGAGGGAGATCTGCACGAGCGCGCCCTTGGGGATGAGGGTGTCCCGCAGGACCACGTCCTCCGTGGCGTGCCGGAAGGTGGCGTTCTCCACCGAGGTCTCGAAGCGCAGCACCTCCTCGATCGCCGCGTTCAGCGCGCTCGCGTCCTTGAGGGCCATCGCCTTCTGCTCGGGCCGGCCGAGCAGATGGTGCACGGTGTTCCCGATCTGGTACGCCGTCGTCTTGTGGCCCGCGAACAGCAGGACCCAGGCCGTGGAGACGAGTTCGTGGTCGGTGAGCGCGCCTTCCTGGTCCTTCGCCGTGACGAGCGCGCTGAGCAGGCCGTCGTCCGGCTCCCTGCGCTTGCGCGCGCACAGTTCCACGAGGTATTCGCGGAGATTCCCCTCGGCGATCTCCAGCTTCGCGCGCGCTTCCGGACCGAAACCGGTCTTGGCGACGGTCGCGGACCATTCCTGGGCCTTCTGGCGCTCGTTCTCGGGAACGCCCAGGAGTTCGCAGATCACCTGGAGCGGCAGCGGGAAGCAGAACTCCGGGAGGAGGTCGACCGGGGCGGACGTCGGACACCGGTCGAGCAGCCCGGCGGTGATCTGCTCCACGCGCGGCCGCAGCGCCTCGACCCGCTTCGGGGTGAAGGTGCTGCCGACGATCCTGCGCAGCCGGGTGTGCTTCGGCGGGTCCGAGAAGAGCATGTTGTCGTCGAGCGCGATCGACGAGTCGCCGAAGATGCGGTGGTAGGCGTCGAGGGCGCCGTACATGTCCTTGCTGAACCGGGGATCGGCGAGGGCCGCGCGGGCGTCGTCGTAGCGGGTGATGAGGTACGTCTCGACGCCGTGCGGCGGGGACATCGGGCAGACCGGCGCCGCCTCGCGCAGCGTGGCGTACACAGGGTGCGGGTCGGCGCGGAACTCCCGGCTGCACGAGGAGGCCGCGGCGGCGGCCTCCTCGAACGACAGCGCCTCGGACTCCTCGGATGCGAACGCTTGCGTCATGGCTGGTCCCCGGGTTCGGCGTGGATTTCCCTGGCTCAGAGCCCACAGTTTCCCGGTGCGCGACGGCCCGCAAACGGCGCTGCGCCATATGGGTCGGCTCGCCGGACGACGTGTGTGTGGCGGACGACGGGCTTGGTACACATCGACGACGTGAGCGCACACCAAGCGGAATCTGTACCAGTTCTCGTCGTCGGCGGATCCCTGGTGGGACTTTCCACTTCGGTATTCCTGGGACGCCTCGGAATCCAGCACCTGCTCGTGGAGCGGCACGCCGCGACGTCCACGCACCCGCGCGGCCGCGGCAACAACGTGCGCACCATGGAGCTCTTCCGGACCGCCGGCCTGGAGTCGCGCATCCGGGGGGCGGCCCGCACCCTGTCCGGCAACGACGGCATCCTCCAGGTCGACACCCTGGTGGGCGCGCGGCGCCGCTGGATCGTCGGGGACATCGCGGGCGGCATGGACGTCTCGCGGGTCAGCTCCTCCGACTGGTGCCTGTGCAGCCAGAACGACCTGGAGCCGGTGCTGCTGGAGTACACCCGGGAGCTGGGCGCTGACGTCCGCTTCAACACGGAGCTGCTCTCCTTCACCGAGCACGCGGACGGCGTACGGGCAGAGGTGCTGGACCGCACCACCCAGCAGACGTACACCGTCGAGGCCGGCTTCCTCGTGGCGGCCGACGGCCCGCGCAGCCCGGTGCGCACCCGCCTGGAGATCGGCCAGTCCGGTCCGGGCGAGCTGTTCCACAACGTCAGCGTCACCTTCCGCAGCAGGAAGCTCCAGGCGCACGTCGGGGAGAAGCGCTTCGTGGTCTGCTACGTGACCCACCCGGACGGTGAGGGCGCGCTGCTGCCGGTGGACAACGAGGAGAAGTGGGTCATCCACGTCCCCTGGTACCCCGGCCGGGGCGAGAACCTGGCGGACTTCACCGACCAGCGGCTCGCGGCGCACATCCGGGCCGCCGTCGGCGTCCCCGACATCGACGTCGAGATCACCGGACGCGCCCCCTGGCACGCCTCCAAGCGCGTGGCCGACCGCTACGGCGCGGGCCGGGTCCTGCTGGCCGGCGACTCGGCCCACGAGATGCCGCCCACCGGCGCGTTCGGCTCCAACACCGGCATCCAGGACGGCCACAACCTCGCCTGGAAGCTCGCCGCGGTGCTGCGCGGCTGGGCCGGCCTGCCGCTGCTGGACACCTACGAGGCCGAACGGCGCCCGGTCGCGCTGGCCACCGGCGCCCGTGCCTGCGCCCAGGCCGCCGACGAGGAGCACCCCGGCTTCAGCCCCGCCGGCCGCAACGACGACCCGGCCGACCTGATGACGGTCGCCCTCTGCTACCGCTACGCCTCCGGTGCCGTGGTGGACGCCCCCGCGCAGCGCCCGGTCGTCCCCGACTCCTTCCAGCTCGGCGGCGAACCCGGCAGCCGCGCCCCGCACATGTGGGTCCTGCGGGAAGGCGAGCGCATCTCCACGCTCGACCTGTACGAGCGCTCCTTCGTGCTGCTGGCCGGCTCCGGCGGGCAGAAGTGGCGTACCGCCGTCGAGAAGGCGGGCGCGAACCTCGGCGTGCCGGTGGCGGCGTACCTCGTGGGCACCGGTCCCGACCACGACCTCGTGCCGGAGCCGGACGCCGACTGGGCGGAGCTGCACGGCACGGCCGAGGACGGCGCCGTCCTGGTGCGCCCGGACGGGTTCGTCGCCTGGCGGGCCGACGCGGCGATGCCCGACACGGACCGTGTGCTGACCGCCGTGCTGCAGAGCGTGCTCTGCCGCGACTGACCCCCGCCGTACGCCGACGAAAGACGAGGACGCTGCCATGACCCCTGCCGGACGCATCGACGTCCACCACCACTTCACCGCCCCGGCCTGGCTGGACTGGGCCGAGGAACGCGGCATCGTCAGCCGCGGGAAGCTGCCGTGGTGGACGCGCTGGGACCAGGACGCGGCACTGGAGCTGATGGACAAGACGGGCATCGGCACCGCGGTGATGACCGTGGCGATGCTCGGCCGCCTCCAGGAGCGTGCCGTGCGCCAGGAGAGCGCGCGGGTCGCCCTGCGCGCGGCGGCCGACGTGGCCGCGTCCGCGCCCGGCCGGTTCGCGTTCTTCACCCCCGTCTTCCTCGACGACCTGGACCTGTCCTCGTGGAGCGTCGCGTACGGCCTGGACGAGCTGGGCGCGGTCGGGGTGAGCACCCGCACCAGCGTGAACGGGGTCTTCCTCGGCGACCCGTCGCACGACCGCCTGCTCCAGGAGCTGAACGAGCGCTCCGCGGTCATCAGCACCCACCCCATGGAGGTGCCGGCCGGCAAGGACGGCGCTCCCGGTCTGCCGGGGATGCCGCCCTTCGTGTGCGACTTCCTGATGGACACAACCCGCGCGGCGGTCAACCTCATCAGGAACGGCACCCTGGACCGCTACCCGAACCTCAGCTTCGTGCTGCCGCACGGCGGCGGCTTCCTGCCGTACATGGCGGCCCGGCTGGAGCTGTTCGGCGGATCGCTGAACCCGCCGATCGAGCCGGGCCGGGTCCGCGACCACCTGCACCGGTTCTGGTTCGACACCGCGGGCCCCATGTCCCCCTCGGCCACGCCGACCCTGCTCGCGACGGTGGACCCGGCGCGCATCCTCTTCGGCACCGACTGGCCGCCGACGCCCGGCCACGTGCTGGTCGACCGGGTGGCGCCGGCCCTGGACGCCGACCCGTTCCTGTCCGAGGAGCAGTTGCGGGGCATCAACCGGGACAACGCGCTGCGGCTGATGCCGGGGCTCGCCCGCGGCTGAGCCCGCTCCGCCGCGACAAGGCCGCCGCCCGCGCCGTTCGGCGCGGGCGGCGGCCTGTGTGCCGCGGTGGAGCGGCCGTTCCTCAGCGGACGGCGTCGCGCTTCCAGTGGTAGAAGCGCCGCGCCATCGCGTCCCTGGGACCCCGCCAGGTCTCGGGGTCGTAGGGGCTGACGAAGGCTTCGAGGCGTCGGCTGACGTCGACGAACTCGGGGTGTCCGGCGACCTGCTGGATGGCGGGGCCGGGGTCCTGCTCCGACTCGATGAAGTGCATGTACACATCGCCGAACTGGAACAGCGAGCGCTGGCTCACCCCGACGAGGTGCGGGAGTTCGCCGCGGTCGGAGGACGCGAAGACGTCGGCGATGTCCTGCGCCGCGTGCGGGGCCATCCTGGCGACGATCAGGGCGTGGTGCATGGGTTCTCCTCGGGTGAGCGGGCCGCTCAGGCGGGGGTGGTGGAGGCGGTCCGCTGCTCGCCCGCGGCCTGCTCGACGCGGTCGCGGATGAGGGCGAGCTGGATCGGCGAGTTGCGGTTGATGATCTCCGTCATCCCGGCGTCGTCGACGGGCGCCCCGGGCTTCATGGCGAAGTCCTGCGTCCAGTGCATCCGGGTGCCGGCCGGGGTCTCCTCGTACTCCCACACGATGTTCATGTGGGCGAACGGGCCGGTCTCGACCCTGCGGGCCCGCACCACGCGCTTGTCGCGGTCGGCGACCCGCTCCGAGACCCAGCTCCAGACCTTGCCGTTCTCGTCGGGGAACATCGTCAGACGGAACGTCACCGTGTCGCCGTCGCGGGCGAGGACCTCGCAGGAGGCGTACTCGCTGAACAGCTGCGGCCAGCGCTCCAGGTCGTTCGTCATGTCCCAGACGAGGTCGAGGGGCGCGGCGATGGTGATCTCGTTCTCGGTGTGTCCGGCCATGTCAGGCTCCCGTCGTGAGCGAGCCGTTGACCAGGGCGAGGAAGGCGCGCGGGCAGGTGCAGCGCTCCGCGTCGGTGGGCAGCGCCCGGCCGTTGCGGTTCTCCAGCTCGCCGACGATGCCGAGCAGGCCGAGCGAGTCCAGCCCGAACTCGGAGAAGGGCGTGTCGGCCCGGCGCTCCAGTTCCCGCGGGTCGACGGTGACGCCGGCGGCCTGCTTCATCAGCGTGGCCAGTTCCTCGACGGTCACTCCGGTCACTTCTGTGGTCATGAGGGTTCTCCTTGTCGTTCTAGAGGGCGGAGCCGGTGCCCGCGCGCAGTACGAGGGCGGCGTTGGAGCCCATGAGTCCCCGGCTGAGGACCAGGGCGGTGCGCAGTTCGGCCGGGCGGGCGGTGCCGGTCACCAGGTCGATGTCGTGGCTGACGTCGAAGACGCCCGGCGTGGGCGGCACCAGCCCGTCCTCCATGGCCCGCACCGCGGCCACGACGTCCAGCAGCGGTGCCCCGCAGTACGACCGTCCGATGCCGGTCTTGGGGGCGGTGACCGGCACCCGCCCGCCGTGCGCCCCGAGGGCGTCGGCCAGGGCGAGGGCCTCGGCGCGGTCCGCCTCGGGGACGCCGAGGGCGTCGGCGAAGACCACGTCGATCTCCTCCGGTGCACAGCCGGCCTCGTCGAGGGCGCCGCGCACGGCCTGTGCGAGCCCCTCGCGCGACCGGTCCCAGCGCGAGGCGCCGGTGAAGGTCGCGGCGTGCCCGGCCACGGTGGCCCGGACGTCCGCCTCCCGGCGCCGCGCCCGCTCCAGGTCCTCCACGATCAGTACGGCGCCGCCCTCGGCGGGTACGAAGCCGCAGGCCGCGGAGGTGAAGGGCCGGTAGGCGCGGGCGGGGTCCTCGACCGTGCTGAGTTCGGGGTAGCCGAGCTGGCATACCCCCGAGTACGGCGCGAGGGGGGCCTCGGCCGCGCCGACGACGACGACGTCGGTGCCCCGGCGCACGGCCCGGCCGGCGTGGGCGACGGCGTCCAGGGCGCCCGCCTCGTCGCTGGCCACCACACCGCAGGGGCCCTTGAAGCCCTTGCGGATGGAGATCTGACCGGTGCTGGCCGCGTAGAACCAGGCGATGGACTGGTACGGCCCGACGAACCGGGAGCCCTTGCCCCACAGCTTCTGCAGCTCGCGCTGGCCGAACTCGCCGCCGCCTGAGCCGGCCGCGGTGACCACGCCGACGGAGTACGGCTCGTCGGTCCAGGCCGCGCTGGAGAGCCCCGCGTCCTGGAGGGCGGCGTCGGCGGCGGCGAGCGCGAAGTGGGTGAACTTGTCGGTCTGGACGAGGAAGGTCTCCTCGATCAGCGCCGAGGCGTCGAAGCCCCGGACCTCGCCGGCGACGCGCAGCGGCAGGTGCTCGCAGCCCTCCCGGGTGATCCGGTCGAGGACGCTGACGCCCTCCTTGACGTTCTTCCAGTAGGTCTCGGCGGTGAGGCCGTTGGGGGCGACCACTCCCATGCCCGTGACGGCTGTGCGCCGGGCGCGTCGACCGCTCATCGTCGTCTCCTCCCGTTCGGTCCCGTCAGCAGCACCGCGGACTGGAACCCGCCGAAGCCGCTGCCCACGGAGAGCACGTTGTCGAGCCGCCGCGAGCGCGCGGTGCGCGGGACGTAGTCCAGGTCGCACTCGGGGTCGGGGGTCTCGTAGTTCGCCGTCGGCGGCACCACCTGGCGGGCCAGCGCGAGCACGCAGGCGACGACCTCGATGGCGCCGATCGCGCCGAGCGAGTGGCCCACCATGGACTTGATCGAACTCATGGGGGTGTCGTAGGCGTGCGAGCCGAGGGACTTCTTGACCGCGGCGGTCTCGTGCCGGTCGTTCTGCCGGGTGCCGGAGCCGTGCGCGTTGACGTAGTCGACCTCGGTGGGGTCCAGGCGCGCGTGGTCGAGCGTCTCGTCGATGGCCCGCGCCATCTCCAGGCCCTCGCAGGTCAGACCGGTCATGTGGTAGGCGTTGCCGAAGGTGGCGTAGCCGCCGATCTCGCAGTAGACGTGCGCGCCGCGGGCCCTGGCGTGCTCCAGTTCCTCCAGGACGAGGACGGCGGCGCCCTCGCCCATGACGAATCCGTCGCGGCGGGCGTCGAAGGGGCGCGAGGCGTGCTCCGGGTCGTCGTTGTTGGGCGACGTGGCCTTGATGGCGTCGAAGCAGGCCATGGTGATCGGGGAGATCGGGGAGTCGGAGGCGCCGGCGAGGCAGATGTCGGCGCGGCCCTCCTCGATGGTGTGGAAGGCGTAGCCCACGGCGTCCAGGCCCGAGGTGCAGCCGGTGGAGACGGTCTGCACCGGCCCCTGGGCGCCGAAGCGTTCGGCGACGTCGGAGGCGAGGGTGCTGGGCGAGAACGCCCGGTGCAGCTGGGGCTGGGCGGCGCGGTGGTCGACGTCCCAGCGCGCGCCGCGCTCGCTGACGAGGACGTAGTCGTGCTCCAGGCGGGTGGTGCCGCCCACCGCGCTGCCCAGGGACACGGCCACCCGCCAGGGGTTCTCCTCGGCGAGGTCGACGCCGCTGTCGGTCACCGCCTCCCGGGCGGCGACGAGGGCGAACTGTATGTACCGGTCGGCGCGTTCGACGACGTCGATGCCGAGGCCGTACGCGAGGGGGTCGAAGTCGCACTCGGCGGCTATCCGCGAGCGCAGGCCCTCGGGGTCGAACAGGGTGATGCCGCGGGTCGCCGTACGGCCGTTGGACAGGAGGTCCCAGAACGCGGGCACCCCGATCCCGCCGGGGGCGACCACGCCTATGCCGGTCACCGCCACGCGCCGGGTCATGACAGGACCCCGGGGCGTTCGGATCGGGCGCCCTTCTCCTGGACGAGCGGGTAGGAGGTGACGTCGTCGCCGAGCTCGGGCGCCTCGGTGTCGACGTGGCCGAGCCTCGGCTCGGGCGCCAGCGGGCCCAGGTGGAAGATCATGCGGGCCTCCTCGTCACCGACGTTGCGGAAGCGGTGCCGCATGTCGATGGGGATCATGAGGCCCTGGTCGGCGCGCAGGCCGACGGTCTCCCCGTCCAGGTCGACCTCCAGCCGGCCCTCGGTGACGTACACGAACTCCTCGGAGTACGGGTGGTAGTGCTCGCTGATGCGTTCGCCGGGCCGCAGGATGGCCAGGCCCATGAAACCGCTCGTGGCGCCCGCCGTGACGGGGGTGAGCAGGGTGCGGATGTCGCCTCCGCGCTTGCGGTTGGGCTCGATCTCGTTCAGGTCGACGACGCGCGGGCGCATCTTTTCCATGGTGGTTGTCTCCAGGTCGGTCGGTGAGGTGTCGGTCCCCGCGCCGTCAGGGCCGCGCGGCCCGGCGGTCGGTGATCAGCGCCATGCCGGCGCGGGCGAGGAGGCGGTCGGCTCCCCGGTCGCCCGAGAGCGGTCCGGGGACGGCGAGCGCTTCGGCGTCGAGCAGGCGCGCCAGTACGGCGGCCGTGCGGGCGCCTTGGATGCCGAGCGCCCGGACCGGGTCGGTCTCCAGGTCGCCCCGTACGTCGACGAGGCGGACGACGATGTCCTCCCGCTGGAAGACGGTGCTGCGGTGGACGGGGGAGGCGGGGTCGGCCGCCGCCGTCTCGTCCTGCCGGCCGAGCAGCCGGGCCAGCGCCGTCCCGCAGCCCTTGCGGGCCGGGTAGAACAGGGCGTGCCGCCGGACGCCGTCCGGCTCCGGGCCGCCGCGGGCCACGTGGTGCACGGGCGGCATGGCGGCCCGGACGAAGAAGGTGCGCGCGGAGTCGGGGTCGGTGAGGTCCCGGTGCTGCTCCAGATGGGGGTTGAGCGCCTCCTCGACGGCCCGTACCTCGGGCTGGCGGGAGACGTGGCGCAGCGCCGCCGTCAGGTCGCCCTCCACCTCGACGGTCCGCACGATCCGGTTGCCGTGCATGAAGAGGGTGGTGCGGCTCAGCCGGGTGGTGGCGTCGACGCGGGACTCGGGCGGGGCGTACCCGGCGAGGATCCGGGCGGCCTCGGACTCGGAGCCGGGCTTGACGGTGAAGGTCAGGGCGTGGCGGATCACGCCGTCGCCCACGCGTACGGTGCTCTGGAGCGCGCCGGCCCGCGGGTGCTCGCCGCCGGTCTCGCGGACGACGCCGTAGCGCAGCGAGCGCAGTTCGCGCACGCAGTTCTGCAGAGGCCGGACGGTCTCGATGTGGTCCTCGCTGTTGACCCAGGCGAGGTAGGGCGGGGCGGTGGCCCATTCGCTCGTGATGACCCACTGGGAGGGGTTCTCCACCGACTGGCACAGCTGGTCACCGAGGTGTCCGGGCACCGACGCGACCCGGTCGCGCATCTGCTCGTAGGCGTCCAGGAACTGCTGCTGGGTGCCTTCGTGGAGGTCGACGAGGAGGAGGACGCGCATTCTGGAGCCGTCGAACGCCGACTGGGACGTGTAGGGCGAAGTGGTCATCCGGGAGACCCTTCCTTCGCGGGAGCGAGCGGCGGCCGTCCCCGTCCACCTGCGCGAACGCGGGTTCCGGCCCTGAGCCTTCATCGTGGGTCAGGGCCCGGGGCTCCGCGAGCCACGCGGGCCAAAGGGGGGAACTGCCCGCCGGGCAGGCCGCAATGCCGCCGCGCGCCCCGGCCGGACACCGCGTCACCACCCCCGCGGAGCCCCCGTGCGGCCCTCGCGGACGGTGGTGCCCGGACACGCCGAAGGCGCCGCGGGACCGGCCTCGCGCCGAAGCCCGCCCCGGCCGGGGCGGCTTGGGTCACGAGGGGGTCCGCGGCGCCTTCGGGGGCGGGGACGGGGGGCGGGGACGCGCAGAGGCGACGCTACGTTCGGAACACGTCCTGGCCCGCCAGGTGCCGTTCGACGGTTTCGACCTTGGAGGTGAGGCCGTCGGTCACGCCGGGGCGGATGTCGGCCTTGAGGACCAGGGACACCCGGGGCGCCCGTGCCTCGACCGCGGCGACGGCCCGCCGGACGACGTCCATCACGTCCTCCCAGTCGCCCTCGACGCTGGTGAACATCGCGTCGGTGCGATGGGGCAGGCCGGACTCGCGGACCACGCGCACGGCGTCGGCGACGTACTCCCCCACGTCCTCGCCGACGCCGAGCGGCGTCACGGAAAACGCGACGATCATGCGCCGACGACACCTTCCTGGCGGGCGCGGGAGGCGATCACCGCGTCCTCGGCCTCGCGCTTGAGCCGGCGCTCGGCGAAGAAGCCGCCGCCCGGCAGGACGGAGAGGGCGAAGTAGAGCGCGGCGGTCTTCAGCGGCCACTTGGCGCGGTTCCAGGCGTCGGCCCAGAAGACCACGTAGAGGACGAAGAGGAAGCCGTGGACCGCGCCCATGACGGGCACCGCGTTGAAGTCCGTGGTCCGCTTCAGTACCGAGCAGACGAGCAGGAGCAGGAACGACACCGCTTCGGGCGCCGATACCAGGCGCAGGCGGCGGAGGGCGGTGGCGGTCTTGATGTCCACGGGTCACCTTCGATGGGGTCGGTGGGAGAGGGGCGCTCGGGCGGCGATCGGCTTGTGAACGCGAGCACAAACGCTCGCCCATTGTGGCAAACCCCGGGCGCGGCTCCGGTCCCGGGGTCGTGATCGCGTCCGGGGCGCGACGGGAGCGGGCGCCCTCCTCCCCGAGCCGGTCCGCCGGCGGCCGTCTCGGGGCCGGGTCGGGGCCGGGTCGGGGGTGAAGTACGTCCCAGGTACCTGTCGGCGGCGGCGGCCTGCGGATACCTTCGCTGCGTGGCGATGTTCCGACTTCAGGACAGCAAGGTCCTCGCCGTCGACATGACCGGAGACGCCGTGAAGGCGAAGAACGGCTCCATGGTCGCGTACGACGGCCAGATGGCCTTCAAGAAGATGAGCGGCGGCGGTGAGGGACTGCGGGGCATGGTGACCCGGCGGCTCACCGGCGAGCAGATGACGGTGATGGAGGTGAAGGGGCACGGGACGTGCTGGTTCGCGGACCGGGCCTCCGAGATCAACCTCGTCACCCTCCGGGGCGACACGCTCTACGTCGAGTCGAGCAATCTGCTCGCGACCGACGCGGGGCTGCGCACGGGCACGACCTTCACCGGACTGCGCGGCGCCTCCCAGGGCAACGGGCTGTTCACCACGACCGTGGAGGGGCACGGGCAGGCGGCGATCATGTCGGACGGCCAGGCGGTGGTGCTGCGGGTCAGCGCGCAGTACCCGCTGACCGTCGACCCGGGAGCGTACGTGGCGCACCAGGGGAACCTGCGGCAGTCCTTCCAGTCCGGTGTGACGTTCCGCACGCTGCTGGGCGAGGGCGGCGGGGAGGCGTTCCAGATCAGGTTCGAGGGGGACGGGCTGGTGTACGTGCAGCCGAGCGAGCGCAACACGATCGCGGGGGACGTCTGAGATGGCCTTCCGCGAGATCAACTCCAAGATGATCGAGGCCACCGTCGCGCCCGGCCAGAGGCTGTTCAGCCAGCGCGGCGCGATGCTGGCCTACCGGGGCGAGGTGTCCTTCACCCCGAACACGGCCGGCGGCCAGGGCGGGATCATGTCCATGATCGGGCGCCGGGTGGCGAACGAGGACACCCCGCTGATGACCGTCGAGGGCAGCGGCACCGTGCTCTTCGGGCACGGCGGGCACCACATCCAGGTGATCGGCCTCGCCGGGGACACCCTGTGCGTCGAGGCGGACCGGCTGCTCGCCTTCGAGGGCACGCTCCAGCAGGGCACGCTCTTCCTCGGCTCGCAGGGCGGGGTCATGGGCATGGTGCGGGGCCAGGTCAGCGGGCAGGGGCTGTTCACGACGACGCTGAAGGGGCACGGCGCCGTGGCGGTCATGGCGCACGGCGGGGTCTTCGAGATCCCGATCACCCCGCAGCGCCCCGTCCATGTCGACCCCCAGGCGTACGTCGCCCACCACGGCGACGTGCACAACAAGCTGTCGACCGCGCTCGGCTGGCGCGACATGGTGGGCCGCGGCTCCGGCGAGGCGTTCCAGCTGGAGCTGAGCGGCAGCGGCGCGGTGTACGTCCAGGCCTCGGAGGAGAAGCTGTGAGCCACTACCCCGGCGCGGGGCCCGCCGTGCACGACCCCATGACGCTGCCCTCCGACGACAACGTCAACGCCTACACCTTCTGCGTGGAGCTCAAGGGGAGCCAGTGGTTCCTGCAGAAGGGGAAGATGATCGCCTACTACGGCTCGATGGAGTTCAACGGCATCGGGCACGGCCGGCTCGACCGGCTCGTCCGTACGTCGTTCCATTCGCCTCTGCACGCGAGCGACTGGGTCGTCGCCGAGGGCTCGGGCAAGATGCTGCTGGCCGACCGGGCCTTCGACGTCAATTCGTACGACCTCGAAGACGGCAACCTGACCATTCGCTCCGGCAACCTGCTCGCTTTTCAGCCAAGTCTGACGCTCAAGCAGTCGATCGTGCCGGGATTCCTGACGCTCATCGGAACCGGGAAGTTCGTGGCCGCGTCCAACGGTCCGGTGGTGTTCATGGAACCCCCGATCAGGGTGGACCCGCAGGCGCTGGTGGGCTGGGCCGACTGCCCCTCCCCGTGCCACCACTACGACCATGGCTACATGACCGGCGTGATGGGCGGTCTACGTGCGCTGACGGGCCTCGGCGGGGCCTCCGGGGAGGAGCACCAGTTCGAGTTCGCGGGCGCCGGCACGGTGCTGCTGCAGTCGAGCGAGACCCTCATGGCCGAGCAGGCCACGGGGACCCCTCCGCCGGACGCCGGAGTGCCCGGTTCCGGCGGGGTCCGCACAGGGTCTTCACAAGCCGCCGGCACACCGCGCCTTCCCGGACAGCTGGGAGACCTCCAGCGTCGCTTCGGGCTGTGAGCGGTAGTCTGCGGAGTGTGACATCGAACGTGTGCGCACACCGCCGGTTCACGGACACACCCTCACTAGTTCGCCTTTCAACATTTTAGGTAGACTTCATTCATGGAGACCGAGACGGCCACCCCCTGGCTGACCGATGCGGAGCAGTGCGCCTGGCGCACCCACCTGGAGGTCAACAGGCTGTTGACGTACCAGCTCGAAAAGGACCTCCAGCCGTTCGGCCTGACGATGAACGACTACGAGATCCTGGTGAACCTCTCCGAGTCGGAGGGCGTACGGATGCGGATGAGCGACCTCGCGTCGGCGACCCTCCAGTCCAAGAGCCGCCTCTCCCACCAGATCACCCGGATGGAGAACGCGAACCTGGTCCGGCGCGAGAACTGCGAGTCCGACCGCCGCGGGCTCTACGCCGTCCTCACCGACCACGGCCTGGAGACCATGCGGAAGGTCGCGCCGCACCACGTGGCGTCCGTGCGCCGGCACTTCATCGACCTGCTGTCCCCCGACGCCCTGACCGAACTCGACAAGGCCCTCAAGCCGATCGCCGAGCACCTGCGCGGCCAGCGCGGCAGGCCGTAGCCGGACCCGGCCCGCGGCCTACCGCGCCCGCGGCAGGCGGAGTTCGAACAGGGCTCCGCCCGCCGGCGCCCGGTCGACGGTGAGCGTGCCCCCGTGCCGTACGGCCACGTCCCGCGCGATGGCCAGCCCCAGCCCGGCCCCGCCGTCGTCGCGGCTGCGGGCCTCGTCCAGCCGTACGAACCGCTCGAAGATCCGCTCGCGGTCGGCCTCGGCCACGCCGTCCCCGTCGTCCGCCACGGCGACGACGGCCCAGTCGCCCTCCTCGTGTTCACCGCGCTCCTCGCGGACGCTCACCGTGACCGCCGAGCGGGCATGGCGCGCCGCGTTGTCCAGCAGGTTGGTCAGCACCCGCCCCACCTGGCCCTTGGACCCGATCACCGGCAGCTCCGCGTCCGGTGCGTCGACGCTCACCCCGGCCCGGCCCCCGGCCTCCTCCCGGGCCAGCGCGCCCAGGTCGAACCGCGCCTGCCCCGGCCGCTCCCCCGCGTCCAGACGGGCCAGCAGCAGCAGATCGGCCGCGAGCACCTGGAGCCGTACGGTGTCGTGCACCGCGCCGTCCAGGTCCAGCAGCTCGGGGTGGGCGGCGCCCACCTCCAGCTGGGTGCGCAGCGAGGCGATCGGGCTGCGCAGTTCGTGCGAGGCGTCCGCGACGAAGCGGCGCTGGCGCTCCACGGAGGTCTCCAGGGCGGTCAGCGTCTCGTTGGTGGTCAGGGCGAGCCGGGCCACCTCGTCGTGCGTGGCCGGCACCGGGACCCGGCGGGCCAGGTCCTCGGAGGCGGTGATGGCGGCCATCTCGCGCCGGATGCCCTCGACGGGGCTGAGCGCGCGCCGGGTGACCAGCCAGGTGGCGCCGGCGACGACCGCGAGCAGCAGCGGGAAGCCGATCAGCATCACGGTGGTGGTGGTGCCGACCGCGCTGCGCTCGGCGGACAGCGGCGCCCCGGCGTACACGGTGAGCCGGCCGCGGTCCTCGAACTCCACGCGGACGGAGGCGAACCGGTAGTCCGCGCGCTGGCCGTCGACGGTGGCGGAGCCGTTGGTGTAGCCGGTGTCCGAGGCGATCTCACCGGGCTTGGGGGAGTCGTCCGCGCCGCCGTCGCCGGAGTCGTCGGAACCGCCGTCCCCCGAGTCGTCGGAGTCGTCCCGGCCGCCGCTCCTGTCCTTGTTCACGGTGGACGGTCGCGGCCGCACGGAGTCGACGCCCGTGCCGCTGATCTTCTGCAGGTCCTTGCTGACGGCGACGGGTGTCCCCTTCTCGTCGACGATCTGGACCGGGCGGTCGTCGTCGTCCAGGCCGGTCAGCTTGGCGTAGGGCCGGCCGTCGGCCAGCTCGACCGCGACGGCGCGGGCCGCGCCCGCCGCGTCGGTGCCCGCCTGCCCGGTCAGATTGGACCGCAGGGACAGCAGCACGGCGGTCCCGGCCGCCACCAGCGCCACCGCGACGACGAGGGTGGCGGCCAGCGTGGCCCGGGAGCGCACGGAGCCGAACAGCCGCCTCCTCACGGCGCCGCCTCCACCCGCTCCAGCCGGTATCCCGCGCCGCGCACCGTGCGGATCAGCCCGGCGTGCAGCTTGCGCCGCAGGGTGCTGACGTAGACCTCGACGATGTTCGGGTCGCCCTCGTAGGCGAAGTCCCAGACGTGCTCCAGGATCTCGGACTTGGACACCACCTCCCCGGCCCGCACGACCAGGGTCTCCAGCACCGCGAACTCCTTGGTCGTCAGGGGCACTTCGACCGCGCCCAGGAAGACCCTGCGGGCGGCCGTGTCGACCTTCAGGTCGCCGAGCACATGGACCGGCGAGGCCCCGGCCCCCTGTCCGCCGCGGCGCAGCAGCGCCTTCACGCGGGCGACGAGGACGACGTACGAGAACGGCTTGGTGAGGTAGTCGTCGGCGCCGGTGTCCAGCCCCTCGGCCTCGTCGTACTCGCCGTCCTTGGCGGTGAGCATGAGGATCGGCACGTCGTGGCCGGCGGCGCGCAGGGCGGCGCAGACCCGGTAGCCGTTCATGCCGGGCAGCATGATGTCGAGGATCACGAGGTCGTACACCCCCTCGCTCGCCCGGTGCAGCCCGTCGACGCCGTCGTGGACGACGTCGACGGCGTGTCCCTCGGCCGTCAGTCCCTGGGCGAGGGACCGGGCGAGGCGTTTCTCGTCCTCCACGATGAGCAGGCGCATGGGTACAGCCTGGCAAAGCCTCCCTGAAGATCTCTTCAGGGTCCTTCAGGTTCCTCTCAGCGTCGCTCCGGCACCTTGGTGGACGTCGAAAGGCAACGACTCCTCAGCAGTCGGCCGAACCGGGAGGGAACCCCATGAAGCGCAACATCGTCATCGCCACCGTCGCCGCCGCGACGCTCATCGGCGGCACGGTCGCCGCCTACGCGGTCGGGAACGACGGCGGCGCTCCGACGCAGAGCCCGTCCGGCACCCGGGTCGCCGACGACCGGGCCGGCACGGTGGACGACCGGACCGGCGACCGCAAGAGCGGCAACGGGTCCGCCGCGCGGCCCGCCGGGGCCAAGGTGAGCGCCGCCGACGCCATCACCGCCGCCCTGAAGAACACGCCGGGCACCGCGGTCGGCGTCTCCCTGGACGACGACGGCACCCGCGCCTGGGAGGTCGACGTGGTCAGGTCCAACGGCACCGAGCGCGACGTCCGCGTCTCCACGAGCACCGGCAAGGTCCTCGGCGCCCACCGGGACGACAGCGACGACCGCGACGACCACAACGGCCGCGGGGACCTCGCCCGTCTGAAGGGCACGTCGGTCGACGCCCGCGAGGCGGCCGTCGCCGGGGCGGCCAGGGGCACGGTCACCGACGTCGACCTCGACGACGACGGCCCCCGGGCCTGGAGCGTGAAGACCGCCAAGGGCGAGTTCAAGGTCGACCTGAAGACCGGCAAGGTCACCCAGTCCCGCGACGACCGCCGCGGTCACGACGACAGCGACGACCGCGACGACCGCGCCGGTCACGACGACCGCGGCCAGCGCGGCGGTCACGACGACGGCGACGACCGCGGCGACGACGACTGACCCCGGACCGCCGCACCGCGATCCCCGTCCCCCACCGGCCGAGGGGCGCCCCCGTCACGGGTGGCGCCCCTCGGCGCCGTCGCCGCCGCGCCCGCCGCCGCGCCCAGCGTCACGGCACCCGTCACCACCAGGCACCAGGCGGTCGGCAGCGCCGCGGCCAGCACCCCGGCACCCGCGGTGCCCGCCGTGGCACCCGCGTTGACGCCCGTGTTGACCCAGGCTCCCGCCCGCACCCGGGCCTCGGGCGCCGCCGCCTCGTCGGCGAGGAGGTACGCCGTGGTGAGGGCGGGCGCCACGAAGAGACCGGCGAGCGCCATGGCCGCCGCGAGGATCACCGTGCCGGGGGCCGCCGCGGCGGCGAGCACCGCCAGTCCGAGCCCGGCCGTCAGCAGCGGCAGCCGTACGCCCGCCGGGGTGCGCCAGGCGACGGCCCCGTTGAGCAGTCCGCCGACGGCGCTGCCCGCCGACAGGGCGGCCAGCACCCAGGCGACCGTCTCACCGCCCCGGCCGCGGCCCTCGACGTACGCCACGACGAGCAGTTCGACGGCGCCCAGCGTGAGGCCGACGCCGAGGGCGGCGGTCACCGGCCGCCGGATCCCGCCGAGGACCCGGCGCCCGCCCCGCGCGGACCGCCCGGCCGCGGGCGGGACCTCCCGGACGGCCGGGGACGTCACGAAGCCGGCCGTCCCGGCCGCGATCAGCAGCGCGCCGGCCGCGATGCCGAGGGCCGGCGGGGCGAGGGCGACGACCACGCCGACCAGCAGCGGACCGGAGACGAAGAGAAGCTCCTCGGCGACGGCGTCCAGGCTGTACGCCCGCTGGAGCAGCGCGCGGCCGGGTGCGAGCCGCCCCCACACCGCGCGCATGGCCGGGCCGAGCGGCGGGGTGCAGGCGCCCGCCGCCGCCGTCACCGCGCCGAGCACGAGCGGCGGGGTGCCCTGCGGACGCCACACGGCCACGGTGAGGACGCCCAGCAGGACGGTGTAGAGCGCGGCCATCGGCGCCAGGGCCCGGCGCGGCCCGTACCGGTCGATCAGCGCCGCCCGCGCGGGCGACAGGAAGACGCTGGTGCCGGAGAAGAGCGCCATCACGGCGCCGGCCACCGCGTACGACCCGGACGAGCGGGTCACGGCGAGCATCACGGACAGCGGGGCGACCGCGTACGAGAGCCCGGCCGAGCAGCGCGGCGGCGAAGGTGCGGCGGGCGTGGGGGACGCGCAGGACGGCGGCGTACGACGGCCGCGCGGGGGGCATGGCGGACACGGGGGTTCCTCGGCTCACGGCGGAAAAAGGGGACGCCTGTGCGCCGCGACGGTCCCGGCCGGCCGGCCGTCCACCGTGCGCGGGCGGGGTGTGCCCTAGGCCATGAGGAGGTGCATGGGCGTCAACTTAGCAGCGCGGCACCGGAGTCGGCCATGCCGCCGCCCCGGTCCGCCGCCCCGGTCCGGCCGGGCTCAGCGCGTCGTCAGTCCTGCCACCAGTTCGTCGGCCGCCCGGTAGGGGTCGAGTTCTCCGGTGACGATGCGCTCGGCGAGTGCGCCGAGGCGGCGGTCACCGTGGAGGTCCGCGATGCGCTCGCGCAGGGCGGTGACGGCGATGGCCTCCACCTCGCGGGCGGCGCGGGCCCGGCGGCGCTCGGCCAGGACGCCCCGCTCCTCCATCCAGGCACGGTGCTTCTCCAGCGCCTCCAGCACCTCGTCGATGCCCTCGGAGCGGGCGGCGACCGTCTTGACGATGGGCGGGCGCCAGTCGCCGGGGCCACGGGACTCACCGAGCCCGAGCATGTGGTTCAGCTCCCGCGCGGTGGCGTCGGCGCCGTCGCGGTCGGCCTTGTTGACGACGTACAGGTCGCCGATCTCCAGGATGCCCGCCTTGGCCGCCTGGATGCCGTCGCCCATGCCGGGGGCGAGCAGGACGACGGAGGTGTCGGCCTGGGAGGCGATCTCGACCTCGGACTGGCCCACGCCGACGGTCTCGACGAGGATCACCTCGCAGCCGGCCGCGTCGAGCACCCGGATCGCCTGCGGCGCGGCCCAGGCCAGGCCGCCCAGATGGCCGCGGGTCGCCATCGAGCGGATGTAGACCCCGGGGTCGGAGGCGTGCTCGGACATCCGGACCCGGTCGCCGAGCAGCGCGCCGCCCGAGAAGGGCGAGGACGGGTCGACGGCCAGGACGCCGACCCGCCTGCCCTGTCTGCGGTAGGCCGTCACCAGCGCCGAGGTGGAGGTCGACTTGCCCACGCCCGGCGAGCCGGTCAGGCCCACCACGTAGGCGTTGCCGGTCAGCGGGGCGAGGGCCGCCATGACCTCCCGCAGCTGCGGGGACGCCCCCTCCACGAGGGAGATCAGCCGGGCCACGGCACGCGGCCGGCCTTCCCTGGCCTGGGCCACCAGGGTGGAGACGTCCTGCATCACAGCTCCGTTCGCACAGTGTTCCCACAGAAGGAGGACTCAGGCCCTCGGTACCCGCACGATCAGGGCGTCGCCCTGGCCGCCGCCACCGCACAGCGCGGCCGCGCCGACCCCGCCGCCCCGGCGCTTCAGCTCCAGCGCCAGGTGCAGCACGAGCCGTGCGCCGGACATGCCGATCGGGTGGCCCAGGGCGATGGCACCACCGTTGACGTTCACCCTTTCCGTGGACACGCCGAGGTCCTTCATTGACTGCACGGCCACGGCGGCGAACGCCTCGTTGATCTCGATGAGATCGAGGTCGGAGACCTCCAGGCCCTCCTTGCCCAGGGCGTGCAGGATGGCGTTCGAGGGCTGGGACTGGAGGCTGTTGTCCGGGCCCGCGACATTGCCGTGCGCGCCGATCTCGGCGATCCAGTCCAGGCCGAGCTCCTGCGCCTTGGCCTTGCTCATGACGACGACGGCGGCGGCGCCGTCGGAGATCTGGGAGGCCGAGCCGGCCGTGATCGTGCCGTCCCGGGAGAACGCGGGGCGCAGCCTGCCCAGCGACTCGGCGGTGGTCTCGGCGCGGATGCCCTCGTCCTTGCTGAAGAGCACCGGGTCGCCCTTGCGCTGCGGGATCTCCACCGGGGTGATCTCGGCCTCGAACAGCCCGTTCTTCTGGGCGGCGGCGGCGCGTTGGTGGGAGAGGGCGGCGATCTCGTCCTGCTCGGGGCGGGCGATGCCGAGGCGGGTGTTGTGCTTCTCGGTGGACTCGCCCATGGCGATGCCCTCGAAGGAGTCGGTCAGACCGTCGTACGCCATGGCGTCGAGCATCTCGATCGCCCCGTACTTGAAGCCCTCGCGGGACTTCGGCAGCAGGTGGGGCGCGTTGGTCATGGACTCCTGGCCGCCCGCGACGACCACGTCGAACTCACCCGCGCGGATCAGCTGGTCGGCGAGCGCGACCGCGTCGAGGCCCGACAGGCAGACCTTGTTGACCGTCAGCGCCGGCACGCTCATGGGGATGCCGGCCTTGACCGCGGCCTGGCGCGCCGGGATCTGCCCCGCCCCGGCCTGGAGCACCTGGCCCATGATCACGTACTGGACCTGCTCGCCGCCGATCCCCGCACGGTCGAGGGCGGCCTTGATCGCGAAGCCGCCGAGGTCGGCCCCGGAGAAGGACTTCAGCGAGCCGAGCAGCCGCCCCATCGGGGTGCGGGCACCCGCGACGATGACGGACGTCGTGCCGTTTCCAGAAGACATCCCAGAAGACATGAGGTGCGATCCCCTTCCAGCTTGGACAGCCGAGGAGTGAACGAGGGTTTACTTCGAATGTACTGAGTGGCACTCCGTGCCGTCATCGGGCCGTCGGTGTGATCGCGCGCACGTTGCGTAACCACTCCAGGAGCGCTCCACTGAATCCCATGCTGACGAGAATCGACCACATCGGGATCGCCTGCTTCGACCTCGACAGGACCGTCGAGTTCTACCGGGCCACCTACGGCTTCGAGGTGTACCACTCGGAGGTCAACGAGGAGCAGGGTGTCCGCGAGGCCATGCTCAAGATCAACGAGACCTCCGACGGCGGCGCCTCCTACCTGCAGCTTCTCGAACCCACCCGGCCGGACTCCGCCGTGGCGAAGTGGCTCGACAAGAACGGCGAGGGGGTGCACCACATCGCCTTCGGCACGGCCGACGTCGACGCGGACGCCGCCGGCATCAAGGACAAGGGCGTACGCGTGCTCTACGAAGAGCCCCGGCGCGGCTCCATGGGGTCACGGATCACCTTCCTGCACCCCAAGGATTGTCACGGCGTACTGACAGAACTGGTCACTTCGGCGCCGGTTGAGTCACCTGAGCACTGACCCTCGTACATAGGGGCCGGTAGGGTTGGGGGCGGTCGCTCCCTGAACCGGGGTGGCCCGGTCCCGCCCTTTTGCGGGGGGACCGTTCCGGGGTCCGGTTTCGGGGGGCGAGCGTCGGGGCGGCAGCCCGTGCTCCGCCGTTGATCTGACACCATTCCCCGGGGGCACCGTTCGGCGGACGGACGGGGCTCGTATGGCCAGAGATGCGACCAGGGGACGGATGGGACCGCGCAGTGCGGGGCTACGAACGCCAGGAGCGAGAGCCGGCGGCTGACGTCGACCACCTCTCTCGGTTCGAGGCCGAGATGGATCGGCTGAAGACCGAGCGGGAGAAGGCGATCCAGCACGCCGAGGACCTCGGCTACCAGGTCGAGGTGCTGCGTGCGAAGCTGCACGAGGCTCGGCGCACCATCATGTCCCGGCCGGCCTTCGACGGCGGTGACATCGGCTACCAGGCAGAGCAGTTGCTGCGCAACGCGCAGGTGCAGGCCGACCAGTTGCGCCAGGAGGCCGAGCGCGAGCTCAGCCAGGCCCGCGCGCAGACGCAGCGCATCCTCCAGGAGCACGCCGAGCAGGCGGCCCGGCTCCAGGCGGAGCTGCACCAGGAGGCGGTGACCCGCCGCCAGCAGCTGGACCAGGAGCTGTCGGAGCGCCGGCAGACCGTCGAGTCCCACGTCAACGAGAACGTGGCGTGGGCCGAGCAGCTGCGCGCCCGCACCGAGCAGCAGGCCCGCCGGCTCCTCGACGAGTCGCGCACCGAGGCCGACCAGGCCATGACCTCGGCGCGCACGGAGGCCGAGCGGCTCACCGGCGAGGCCCGCCAGCGGCTGACGAGCGCGGCCGAGGAGGCCCGCGCGGAGGCGGACCAGATCCTGCGCCGGGCGCGGACGGACGCCGAGCGGCTGCTGAACGCCGCCTCGGCGCAGGCCCAGGAGGCCGCCGACCACGCCGAGCAGCTGCGCAGCTCCACCGCCGACGAGTCGGACACCGCCCGCCGGCGGGCCGGCGAGCTCAGCCGGGCGGCCGAGCAGCGCATGGCGGAGGCCGAGGAGGCGCTGCGCAAGGCGCAGACCGAGGCCGAGAAGCTGGTCGCCGAGGCGAAGACGGCCGCGGAGAAGGCCCTCGCGAGCGCCGAGTCGGCCAACGAGCAGCGCACGCGCACGGCGAAGGAGCAGGTCGCCCGGCTGGTCAGCGAGGCCACCAAGGAGGCCGAGAGCACCCGGTCGGACGCCGAGCAGGTCGTCGCCGACGCCCGCGCGGAGGCCGAGAAGATCGTCGCCGAGGCTTCCGAGAAGGCCCGCACGATCACCGCGGAGGAGAGCGCCACCCAGCTCTCCAAGGCGGCCAAGACCGCCGAGGACGTCCTCAACAAGGCCCAGCAGGACGCCCAGAACACCACCAAGGCCGCCTCCGAGGAGGCCGAGCGGATCCGCGGGGAGGCCGAGGCCGAGGCGGCCCGGCTGCACGGCGAGGCCAACGACATCGCCGAGCAGCTCAAGGGCGCGGCCAAGGACGACACCAAGGAGTACCGCGCCAAGACCGTCGAGCTCCAGGAGGAGGCCCGCCGGCTGCGCGGCGAGGCCGAGCACCTGCGCTCCGAGGCGGTCGCCGAGGGCGAGAAGATCCGCGCGGAGGCCCGCAAGGAGGCCGTCCAGCAGATCGAGGAGGCGGCCAAGACCGCCGAGGAACTGCTCGCCAAGGCCCGGCAGGACGCGGACGAGCTGCGCCAGAAGGCGACCACGGACAGCGAGAAGGTCCGCACCGAGGCCATCGAGCGCGCGACGACGCTGCGCCGGCAGGCCGAGGAGACCCTTCAGCGCACCCGCCAGGAGGCCGAGCGGCACCGCGAGGAGGTCGTCGAGCAGGCCGAGGGCGTCAAGGCCGACGCCGAGCGCGCCGCCCGCGAGCTGCACGAGGAGACCGAGCGGGGCGTCGAGGCCCGGCGCGCGGAGGCCGCCGAGGAGCTGACGCGCCTTCACACCGAGGCCGAGCAGCGGCTCACGGCCGCCGAGGAGGCGCTGAGCGAGGCCCGCGAGGCCGCCGCCCGCATCCGGCGCGAGGCCGGCGAGGAGACGGACCGGCTGCGCTCGGAGGCCGCCGAGCGGATCCGTACGCTCCGGCAGCAGGCCGAGGAGGAGGCCGACCGGCTGCGCACCGAGGCCGCCGCGGACGCGTCCGCGTCCCGTGCCGAGGGCGAGTCGGTCGCCGTACGGCTGCGCTCGGAGGCCGCCGTCGAGGCGGAGCGGCTGAAGTCGGAGGCGCAGGACACCGCCGACCGGGTGCGCGCCGAGGCGCAGTCCGCCGCCGAGCGGCTGGCGGCGGAGGCGTCCGAGACGCTGGCCGCCGCCCAGGAGGAGGCCGCCCGGCGCCGCCGCGAGGCCGACGAACTCCTCGGCTCCGCCCGGCAGGAGGCCGACCAGGAGCGCGAGCGGGCCCGCGAGCAGAGCGAGGAACTGCTGGCCTCCGCCCGCAACCGGGTGGAGGAGGCGCAGGCCGAGGCGGTTCGGCTGGTCGAGGAGGCCGACCGGCGCGCCACCGAGATGGTGTCGGCGGCCGAGCAGCACGCCCAGCAGGTCCGCGACTCGGTCTCCGGGCTGCACGAGCAGGCCCAGGAGGAGATCTCCGGGCTGCGCAGCGCCGCCGAGCACGTGGCGGACCGCACCCGCCGGGAGGCCGAGGAGGAGGCGGACCGGGTCCGTTCCGACGCCTACGCCGAGCGCGAGCGGGCCGGCGAGGACGCGGCCCGGATGCGGCGCGAGGCCAACGAGGAGTCCGAGGCCGCCAAGTCCCTCGCCGAGCGCACGGTCGGGGAGGCGATCGCCGAGGCGGACCGGCTGCGTTCGGACTCCGCCGAGTACGCGCAGCGCCTGCGCAGCGAGGCGTCCGACAAGCTCGCCGAGGCCGACCAGGCCGCGTCGCGGACCCGGGCGGACGCCCGCGAGGACGCCAACCGGATGCGCTCGGACGCGGCGACGCAGGCCGACACCCTCATCACCGAGGCCCGCTCGGAGGCGGAGCGGCTCCAGGCGGAGACCGTCACCGAGGCCGACCGGGTGCGGGCCGATGCCCTCGCGCGGGCCGAGAAGCTGGTCGGCGACGCCACCTCGGATGCGGAGCGGCTGCGCGCCGGGGCCGCCGAGACGGTGGGGTCGGCCCAGCAGCACGCCGATCGCATGCGCGGCGACTCCGAGCGGCTGCGGGCCGAGGCGGCGGCGGAGGCCGAGCGGCTGGTGTCCGCGGCGCGCACGGAGGCCGAGCGCACCCTGGACGAGGCGCGCAAGGACGCCAACAAGCGGCGCTCGGAGGCGGCCGAGCAGGTCGACCTGCTCATCACCGAGACCACGGCCGAGGCCGACAAGCTGCTCACCGAGGCGCAGCAGCAGGCGCACCGCACGACCGCGGACGCCGAGGGGCAGGCCGACACCATGGTGGGGGCCGCCCGTACGGAGGCCGACCGGCTGGTCTCCGAGGCGACGGTCGAGGGCAACTCCCTGGTGGAGAAGGCCCGTACGGACGCCGACGAGCTGCTGGTCGGGGCCCGCCGGGACGCCACGGCGATCCGGGAGCGGGCGGAGGAGCTGCGCGAGCGCGTCACCGGGGAGATCGAGTCGCTGCACGAGCGGGCCCGCCGTGAGTCGGCCGAGACGATGAGGTCGGCGGGCGACCGCTGCGACGCGCTGATCAAGGCGGCCGAGGAGCAGTTGGCCAAGGCGCAGGCGAAGGCGAAGGAACTGGTCTCGGAGGCCAACTCCGAGGCGGGCAAGGTCCGTATCGCCGCCGTGAAGAAGGCCGAGGGGCTGCTCAAGGAGGCCGAGCTGAAGCGCGGGTCGCTGGTGCGGGAGGCCGAGGAGCTGAAGGCCGAGGCGATCCGCGAGGCCAAGCGCACGGTCGAGGAGGGCAAGCGCGAGCTGGAGGTCCTGGTGCGCCGGCGTGAGGACATCAACGCCGAGATCTCCCGGGTGCAGGACGTCCTGGAGGCGCTGGAGTCCTTCGAGGCGCCGGGCGGCGCCAAGGACGGCGGGGTCAAGGCGGGGGCGACGGTCGGGGCGCCCCGATCGGGTGGCAAGCCGTCCGACGGGTAGGGGGCGCGCGTGTTCCGACGCGCGCGTTCCGACGCGCCCTGGGGGTTTTGACCCGGTTTTTGGCAAGCCGTCCGAAGGTTAGCCACTCAAAAGGGGTCTCATTCTCCAGATCAAACACGTATCCGCTCGATGACACACCGCTCAGGCCCCTAGGATTCCACTTATCACCTCACCGGTCTCATTCGACAGGAACCCCATGAGCGACACTTCCCCCTACGGCTTCGAGCTTGTGCGGCGTGGGTACGACCGCGCTCAGGTGGACGAACGGATCTCGAAGCTCGTCTCCGACCGTGACAGCGCTCTCACCCGCATCACCGCTCTGGAAAAGCGCATCGAGGAGCTCCACCTCGAAACGCAGAACGCCCAGGCCGCCGTGACCGACGCGGAGCCGTCGTACGCCGGCCTCGGCGCGCGTGTCGAGAAGATCCTCCGCCTCGCCGAGGAGGAGGCAAAGGATCTGCGCGAGGAGGCCCGCCGCGCGGCCGAGCAGCACCGCGAGCTGGCCGAGTCGGCGGCCCAGCAGGTCCGCAACGACGCGGAGTCGTTCGCCGCGGAGCGCAAGTCCAAGGCCGAGGACGAGGGCGTCCGGATCGTCGAGAAGGCCAAGAGCGACGCCTCGCAGCTGCGTTCCGAGGCCCAGAAGGACGCTCAGTCCAAGCGTGAGGAGGCGGACGCCCTCTTCGAGGAGACCCGCGCGAAGGCCGCGCAGGCGGCTGCCGACTTCGAGACGAACCTGGCCAAGCGCCGCGAGCAGTCCGAGCGCGACCTGGCCTCCCGTCAGGCCAAGGCCGAGAAGCGCCTCGCCGAGATCGAGCACCGCGCCGAGCAGCTGCGCCTGGAGGCCGAGAAGCTGCGGACCGACGCCGAGCGCCGCGCCCGCCAGACGGTCGAGACGGCTCAGCGCCAGGCCGAGGACATCGTGGCCGACGCCAACGCGAAGGCCGACCGGATCCGTTCGGAGTCCGAGCGCGAGCTGGCGGCCCTCACCAACCGCCGCGACAGCATCAACGCCCAGCTGACGAACGTCCGCGAGATGCTGGCGACCCTCACGGGTGCCGCCGTCGCCGCCGCCAGTTCCCCGGCCGACGACGAGCCGATCTCCCGTGGTGTCCCGGCGCAGCAGTCCCGGTGACCGTGTGAGGTAGGACGACACGGGTCCGCTTCCCCGTCAGGGGGGGCGGACCCGCGTCATGTCCGGCGGGCCGGCCGGGGCCCGCCGTCGCCCGGTGGCGGACCTCTGTTTGCCCGCCCGGGTGGCACCGGCCCAACGGCCGCCCTAGCGTGGCCGCATGATTGAGCTCTCGGGGCTGACCAAGCGGTACGGCGACAAGGTGGCTGTCAACAACCTCTCCTTCACCGTCAGACCGGGCATCGTCACGGGTTTCCTCGGTCCCAACGGCGCGGGCAAGTCGACCACCATGCGGATGATCCTGGGCCTGGACCATCCCACCGCGGGCGACGTGCGGATCGACGGACGGCACTACGAACAGCTCAAGGACCCCCTGACGGCCATCGGCGCCCTGCTGGAGGCCAAGGCGTGGCACGGCGGGCGCAGCGCCCGCAACCATCTGCTCTGCCTCGCGCAGAGCAACGGCATCGCGGACTCCCGGGTGCGCGAGGTGCTGGAGACGGTGGGGCTGACGGCGGTCGCCCGCAAGAAGACCAAGGGCTTCTCGATGGGCATGGGCCAGCGGCTCGGCATCGCCGCCGCGCTGCTGGGCGACCCCCGCATCCTGATGTTCGACGAGCCGGTCAACGGTCTGGACCCCGAGGGCATCCACTGGATCCGCAACCTGATGAAGTCGCTCGCCGGGCAGGGCCGTACCGTCTTCGTCTCCTCCCATCTGATGAGCGAGATGGCGCTGACCGCCGAGCACCTGGTCGTGATCGGGCAGGGCCGGCTGCTCGCCGACACCTCGATGGCCGATTTCATCGCGCGGAACTCCAGGTCGTACGTCCGCGTCCGCACCCCGCAGCGCGAGCGGATGCGCGACGTGCTGCACACGGCCGGGATCACGGCCGTGGAGGCGGGCGGCGGCGCGCTGGAGGTGGACGGCGGCAAGCCCGAGCGGATCGGGGAGCTGGCGGCGCAGCACCAGATCGTGCTCCACGAGCTCAGTTCGCAACAGGCATCGCTGGAGGAGGCGTTCATGGGGCTGACGGCGGAGTCGGTGGAGTACCACGCACAGGCCGGACCGGCCCCGGGACCGGCTCCCGGGCAGGCCCCCGGACCGGCCCCCGGGCAGGCATGGGGCGACGGCTGGAGGAAGGGCTGAGATGGCGACGACCCAGGTACTGCGCTCCGAGTGGACCAAGATCAGGTCGGTGGCGTCGACGGTGTGGACGCTGTCGCTCGCCGTGGTGGTCACCGTCGCCCTCGGGATGCTGATCGCCGCGCTGTCGAACAGCGACTTCGACAGCCTGAGCGCCCGGGACCGGCTCTCCTTCGATCCGACCTACATCAGCTTCGCCGGGATGAGCCTCGGCCAGCTGGCGATGATCGTGTTCGGGGTGCTGGTCGTGTCCAACGAGTACAGCACCGGCATGATCCGCACCTCGCTGGCCGCCGTGCCGCGGCGCGGGACCTTCCTCTTCAGCAAGATCGCGGTGGCGACGGGCCTCTCCCTGCTCGTCGGCCTGGCCACCAGCTTCCTCACGTTCTTCCTGGGGCAGGCGATGCTGGGCGAGCACCGGGCGCAGATCGGTGACCCGGGGGTGCTGCGGGCGGTCTTCGGCGGCGGCCTGTACATGATGCTGATCGCGATGTTCTCGATGGGCGTGGCCGCGATGCTGCGTTCGCCGATGCTCTCGCTGGGCATCCTGATGCCGTTCTTCTTCCTCGTCTCCAACATCCTCGGCAATGTCTCCGCCACCCAGAAGGTCGGCCGCTACCTGCCCGACCAGGCCGGCAGCCGCATCCTCCAGGTGGTGACCCCGATCGACGACGACAAGCCGTACGGCCCCTGGGGCGGCCTCGGGATCATGGCGCTGTGGGTGATCGCGGCGATCGCCGGCGGCTACGTGACCCTGCGCAAGCGGGACGCCTGACGCGGCGCGGGTGCCTCCCGGAGGGGGCGGCACCCGCCATGGCGTGAAGTTTTTACCCGCCCTTGAGCGGAACCGTCAGCTCCTCGATATCCTCCTAAGCCTTACGGGGGGCGTGCGCCCCGCTGTCCAGAACCTTTCGATGGGTGCGGAGCATGATCGAGGCAGTCGGCCTGACCAAGCGCTACGGCGACAAGACCGCTGTGTACAACCTGTCCTTCCAGGTGCGGCCCGGCGCCGTCACCGGCTTCCTCGGCCCCAACGGCTCGGGCAAGTCCACGACGATGCGCATGATCCTCGGCCTGGACAACCCGACGGCGGGCCATGTCACGATCGGCGGCTACCCGTACCGCAGGCTGCCCAACGCCCCCCGCCAGGTCGGCGCCCTGCTCGACGCCAAGGCAGTGCACGGCGGCCGGGCCGCCCGCAGCCACCTGCTGAGCCTGGCCCAGCTCTCCGGCATCCCGGCCCGCCGGGTCGACGAGGTGCTGGGCGTGGTGGGCCTCCAGGACGTGGCCGGGCGGCGCTCCAACGGCTTCTCCCTCGGCATGGGCCAGCGGCTCGGCATCGCCGCCGCGCTGCTCGGCGACCCCCAGGTGCTGCTGTTCGACGAGCCGGTCAACGGCCTCGACCCGGAGGGCATCCTCTGGGTGCGCAACCTGATGAAGTCGCTCGCGGCCGAGGGCCGTACCGTCTTCGTCTCCTCGCACCTGATGAGCGAGATGGCGCTGACCGCCGACCATCTGATCGTGATCGGGCGCGGACAGCTCCTGGCCGACATGAGGGTGCCGGACTTCATCGCCGCGAACTCCGCCGGCTTCGCCCGGGTGCGCACACCCGACACCGAGCCGCAGTTGCGCGAGAAGCTGGCGGGCGCGCTGACCGAGGCGGGCGGCCATGTACTGCCCGAGCAGGACGGCGGGCTGCGGGTGACGGGGCTGGCGCTGCCCCGCATCAGCGACATCGCGCACGACGCCGACGTACGGCTGTGGGAGCTGTCGCCGCACCAGGCGTCGCTGGAGGAGGCGTACATGCGGATGACGCAGGGCGCCGTCGACTACCGCTCGACCGCCGACGAGAAGGCCGGGCTCCACCAGCCGCTGCCGCCCGGCGCCCAGCCTCCGATGCCGGTTCCGGGCCAGGGCCAGCCGGGCTGGTACGCACCGCCGCCGCCCCAGCCGGGCGCGCAGCCCTTCCCGGGCGCGCAGGACCAGCCGCAGCAGGGCGTGCCGGGGCAG
>NZ_AGBF01000040.1 GCF_000225525.1 Streptomyces zinciresistens K42
GGCGCAGCCGCGAGTGCGGGGCGGCGCTCTCGGTCGGTTCCATTCCCGTCCCTCTCACAGCCGGCGGTGCCCACGCCACGCGGCCCACCGCCCGACGACGACCCCGGGCGGCCCCGCGTTGGAAAACTCCTCCCCCCGCCCTCGACGGTTCTCGTGGAGCAGGGGGTTGCCCCGACCGCAGCTGGGCACGGCAGGCGCACATCCCAACAGTAGGCCGCGGATGGCTTCCAGGGGCAGCGGTCGTCGACGGTTGCCCGAATGCGCCCCAGCCACCCGTATGCATCTGGTATGCGCCGATCGGGGGTCCTTCAACCGCTACTCCTCCGCGGGCAGGGCGACTTCGGCCGCGGCGCCGGGCCCCTGCTCCAGCAGGACGACGAAGCCGTCCTCGTCCAGGACGGGCACCTTGAGCTGCATCGCCTTGTCGTACTTGGAGCCGGGGCTGTCCCCGACGACGACGAAGGACGTCTTCTTCGAGACGGAACCGGTGACCTTCGCCCCGCGGCTCTGGAGGGCCTCCTTTGCGCCGTCGCGAGTGAAACGCTCCAGGGTGCCGGTGACGACGACGGTGAGCCCCTCCAGCGGGCGCGGGCCCTCGTCCTCCCCCGAGCCGTGCTCCTCCATGCGGACGCCGGCGGCCTTCCACTTGCGCAGGATCTCCTGGTGCCACTCCTCGGCGAACCACTCCTTGAGGGAGGCGGCGATGATGCCACCGACCCCGGCGGTCGTCGCCAGCTCCTCCTCCGTGGCCTGTTCGATGCGGTCGACGGAGCGGAACTCGCGCGCCAGCGCCTCCGCGGCGACCGGCCCGACGTGCCGGATCGACAGTCCGGTCAGGACCCGCGCCAGCGGGCGCTCCTTGGCCGCGGCGATGTTCTCCAGCATCGCCAGCGCGTTCCTCCTGGGCTCGCCCTGCTGGTTGGCGAAGACCGTGGCGATCTTCTCCTCGCCGGTCTTCGGGTCCCGCTTGGGCAGCCCGCTGTTCTGGTCGAGGACGTACGCCCGGATGGGCAGCAACTGGTCGACGGTGAGGTCGAAGAGGTCGCCCTCGTCCACCAGGGGCGGGTCGGCCGGCTCCAGCGGCCGGACGAGGGCCGCCGCCGCGACGTAGCCGAACTGCTCGATGTCCAGCGCCTTGCGGCCGGCCAGATAGAACAGCCGCTCGCGCAACTGGGCGGGACATCTGCGGGCGTTGGGGCAGCGCAGGTCGATGTCCGCCTCCTTCATGGCCCGCAGCGGTGTGCCGCACTCGGGGCACTCGGCGGGCATCACGAACTCCCGCTCGCTGCCGTCGCGCAGGTCGACGACCGGGCCGAGGATCTCCGGGATGACCTCACCGGCCTTGCGCAGCACCACCGTGTCGCCGATGAGGACGCCCTTGGCCTTGACGACCTCCTGGTTGTGCAGGGTGGCGAACTCGACCTCCGAGCCCGCCACGGTGATCGGCTCCACCTGGGCGTACGGCGTGACGCGGCCCGTACGGCCCACTCCCACACGGATGTCGACGAGCTTGGTGTTGACCTCCTCCGGCGCGTACTTGTACGCGATCGCCCAGCGCGGCGCGCGGGCCGTGGAGCCGAGCCGGCCCTGGAGGCGGATCTCGTCGAGCTTCACCACGACGCCGTCGATCTCGTGGGCGACGGAGTGGCGGTTCTCGCCGTAGTGGGCGATGAACCGCCGTACGCCGTCGAGGTCGTCGACGACCCTGTTGTGCGGTGAGGTGGGCAGGCCCCAGCCCTTGAGGAGGTCGTAGGCCCCGGAGAGGCGGTCCATGCCCTCGTAGCCCTCCAGGGCGCCGATGCCGTGGACGACCATGTGCAGCGGGCGGCCCGCGGTGACGCGCGGGTCCTTCTGGCGCAGCGAACCGGCCGCGGCGTTGCGCGGGTTGGCGAAGGGCTTGTCGCCCGCCTCCAGCAGGCGGGCGTTGAGCTCCTGGAACCGCTCCATCGGGAAGTAGACCTCGCCGCGGATCTCCACGAGGTCCGGTACGCGCTCGCCGTGCAGCCGGTCCGGGATGCCGGCGATCGTACGGACGTTGGGCGTGATGTCCTCGCCGGTGCGGCCGTCGCCGCGGGTCGCGGCGCGGGTGAGGCGGCCGCGCTCGTAGGTGAGGTTGACGGCGAGACCGTCGACCTTGAGCTCGCACAGGAAGTGGTGCGCGAGCGAGCCGACGTCCTTGTGGACGCGCTCGGCCCAGGCTGCCAGCTCCGGGTCGTCGAAGGCGTTGTCCAGGGAGAGCATGCGCTCGTGGTGCTGGACGGCCGTGAACTCCGTCTCGTAGGCGCCCGCGACCTTCTGGGTGGGCGAGTCCGGGGTGCGCAGCTCCGGATACTCGTCCTCCAGCGCTTCGAGCGAGCGCAGCAGCCTGTCGAAGTCCGCGTCGCTGACGACCGGGGCGTCCTTCACGTAGTACCGGAAGCGGTGCTCCTCGATCCGCTCAGCGAGCTGCGCGTGCTTCTCCCGTGCCTCGGCGGGCACCGTCGTCTCCGCTTGCTTGTCGCCGGCCACCGTGTGGTCCTCCCGTCACTCAGGGTCGTCCGCGAGGGATCTCGCCGCCCGGACGCAGTGGGCGAGAGCCGCACGGGCGTACTGCGGGGAGGCCCCCGCGAGTCCGCACGACGGGGTGAGGGTGACCGCCTCCGCGAGAAGCCCCGGCGACAGCCCCAGCCTGCGCCACAGCGTCCTGACACCCATGACGCTACCGGCAGGGTCCGACAACGGGCCGTCCGTGCCGGGGACGACACCGGCGAAGAGCCGCATCCCCGCTTCCACCGCCTCGCCGATCGTCTCGTCGTCACGCTCGGTGAGGAGCGAGAAGTCGAAGGAGACCGCCGCCGCGCCCGCCCGGCGCAGCAGGGCGAACGGGACGTCCGGGGCGCACGAGTGCACCACGACGGCGCCCTCGCGGTGCGCGCCGACGACGTCGCGGAGCGCGGCCTCGGCGATCTGCCGGTCGACCGCGCGGTGGGTGCGGTAGCCGCTGGCGGACCTGACCCGGCCGCGCAGGACGGCGGTCAGGGAGGGTTCGTCGAGCTGGAGGACGAGCCGGGCGCCGGGCACGCGGCGTGCGACCTCCGCGAGATGCTGCCGCAGCCCCTCGGCGAGCGAGGCCGCCAGGTCGCGGCAGGCGCCTGCGTCGGACAGGACGGCCTCGCCGTTCCTGAGCTCCAGGGCGGCGGCGAGCGTCCAGGGGCCGACGGCCTGCACCTTCAGCAGCCCCGTGTAGTCCTGGGTGAACTCCTCCAGGGCGTCGAGGTCCTCCCCCAGCCAGGACCGGGCCCGCCTGGTGTCGCGCCCCGGCCGGTCGCCGAGCCGCCAACCGCTCGGCTCCACGCGCGCGTAGAGCTCCACGAGCATCCCGGCGGTCCGGCCGGTCATGTCGGCGCCGGGGCCGCGGGCGGGCAGTTCGGCGAGGTGGGGGAAGTCGTCGAAGGAGCCGGTGACGGTCTTGGCGGCTTCCCGGGCGTCGCCGCCGGGCATCGAGCCGACACCGGTGGCGGGGGCGAAGGTGGACGGGCTGTTGTCACTCACCCGGGAAGCCTATGCAACCGCGCGCGCGAGCCCCCAACCGAGCGGGCCGCTCAGCGTCCGGGCCGCACCGTCAGGTCGTTGACCTCGGCGTCGCCCGGCAGGTCCAGGGCCATCAGGATCGTCGTCGCCACCGACTCGGGGTCGATCCAGCGCGCGGGGTCGTACTCCCTGCCCTCCTGCTGGTGCACCTTGGCCTGCATCGGGCCGGCCGTGCGCCCGGGGTAGACCGAGGTGACCCGGACGCCGTTGCCGTGCTCCTCGTGGCGCAGCGAGTCGGCCAGGGCCTTCAGACCGTGCTTGGAGGCGGCGTACGCGGACCAGTCGGCGTGCGCGCTCAGACCGGCGCCGGAGTTCACGAAGAGCACATGGCCGCGGGCCGCGCGCAGGGACGGCAGCAGGTGGCGGGTGAGTTCCGCCGGGGAGATCAGGTTGACGTTGAGCTGGTGGCGCCAGGACTTCGCGGTCAGGTCGCCCACCGGGCCGAGGTCGACGACGCCGGCGATGTGCAGCAGGGAGTCCACCCGGTCCGGGAGCGACTGGTGGGAGAAGGCCCAGGAGAGCCTGTCCGGGTCCGCGAGGTCGCCGACCAGGGTCCTCGCCCCGGGGAACCGGGCGGCCAGTTCCTTCGCGCGGCTCGCGTCGCGCACGTGCAGGACGAGGTCGTCCCCGCGCGCGTGCAGGCGGCGGGCGACGGCCGCGCCGATGCCGGAGCCCGCTCCGGTGATCACATGGGTAGCCATGCCCGCCATGCTCGCATCAGCGCGGGCTCACCCGATGCCCCGGCTCTCCTCCAGGTGGGCCAGCGCGCCCACCGGCTCCTCGGCGAAGAAGACCAGGTCGGTCAGCGGGCGGGGCAGGAAGCCCTCGTCCTCCATGCGGCGGAACTGCTCCTTGAGGCCGTCGTAGAAACCCTCGGTGTTCAGCAGGACCACCGGCTTGTCGGTGTGGCCGTGCTTCTTCAGCTCCAGGATCTCGGTCGCCTCGTCGAGGGTGCCGGTGCCGCCGACCATGACCACCACGGCGTCGGCCTTCTCCAGGAGGAGCCGCTTGCGCTCGGCGAGGTCCTTGGCGACGACCATCTCGTCGACGCCGTCGCGCACCGTGGCGGCAAGGAACTCCACGGAGACCCCGACCAGCCGGCCGCCGGACTCCTGCACGCCGTCGGCGACGACCTTCATCAGCCCGACGTCCGAGCCGCCCCACACGAGCGTGTGGCCGCCCTTGCCGAGCAGTTCCGCGAACTCGCGCGCGGGGCGCGTGTAGCGGTCGTCGAGGTCGGCGGCGGAGAGAAAGACGCAGATACGCATGCGGCCACCGTACGCGGGAAGAACCGGCGCCCGGCGGGCGCTTTCCCTGTCATGGCTGACGGACACACGATCACGATCGAACAGGTGGACCGGCGGGTACGGGTCGTGCACGGCGACCGGGTGCTCGCGCGGAGCGAGCGGCCCCTCGTGCTGCGCGAGACGGGCTGCCCCGACCGGTACTACCTCCCGCCCGAGGACGTACGGCTGGACCTGCTGACCCCCTCCGCGACGCGCACCTACTGCCCGTTCAAGGGCACGGCGTCCTACTGGTCGCTGCCGGACGCGGCGGACCTCGTCTGGGCGTACCCGGACCCGAAGCCGGACGTGGCCGCGATCAAGGACCACCTCTGCTTCTACGACGCCGAAGTGTCCTGAGCGATGACTCCCGCGCCGTACGGCAGTCTCCTGTGGCATGGACAAGAACACCATTTCGGCCGACGGCACGTCTCTCGCCTACGACACCGGCGGCGAGGGACCGCTGGTGGTCCTCGTCAGCGGGGCGATGTCCACCGGGGGCACCCTGGCGCCGCTCGCGGTGCCCCTGGCGGAGCGGTTCCGCGTGGTCGTGTACGACCGGCGCGGGCGCGGCGGGAGCGGCGACACCGCCCCGTACGCGGTGGAGCGGGAGGTGGAGGACCTCGCCGCGCTGATCGGGGCGGAGGGCGGCGAGGGGGCGCTGTGCGGGGTCTCCTCGGGCGGCGCGCTGGCCCTGGCGGCCGCCGCGGCCGGGCTGCCGGTGCGCCGGGTCGCGGTGTACGAGGCTCCGTACGCCGACTTCCTCCAGGGCGGCGGCGAGCGGTACGCGGCCTACTCCCGGGAGCTGTCCGAGGCGCTGGGCGCGGGGCGGCGCGGGGACGCGGTGGAGCTGTTCCTGCGGCTGACCGGCATGGCCGAGCGCACGATCCAGGGGGCGCGCCAGTCCCCCATGTGGGCCGGGATGGAGGCGGTCGCGCCGAGCCTCGCCCACGACGACGCCGTGATGGGCGACGGACTCGTGCCCCGCGCGCGGCTGGCCTCGGTGCCGGTCCCGGTGCTGGTCCTGGCGGGCGGCGCCTCCCCCGCGTGGATGCGCGAGGGCGCGCGGGCGGTCGCGGCGGCCGTGCCCGAGGGGACGTACCGCGGCCTGGAGGGGCAGACCCACATGGTGGAACCGGACGTGCTGGGGCCGGTGCTCGCGGAGTTCTTCGCGCACTGACGCGGTCCCGCGCGCGGGCGGCCGTCCACGAGGACCGGACGGGCGCGCTCACCGGCCGGACGGGGGGTGGCGCGGGTGGCTGCGCGCCGGCGCGGCCCTGCGGGGGTCAGACCGCCGTGGGGGTGGCCCGCACGGTGGACGCGATCGTCGCCGAGCCCACCACGCGCGTGCCGTCGTACAGGACGATCGCCTGGCCCGGGGCGACCCCGCGCACCGGCTCGGCGAAGGTCACCTCCAGTGCGCCGTCGAGCAGTTCGGCGTGCACCTCGGTCTCGCCGCCGTGGGCGCGCAGCTGCGCGGTGTAGGTGCCGGGGCCCGTCGGGGCGGCGCCGCACCAGCGGGGCTTGATCGCGCTGAGGGCGGTGACGTCGAGGGCGGCGGCCGGGCCGACCGTCACGGTGTTGTCCACCGGCGAGATGTCGAGGACGTAGCGCGGCTTGCCGTCGGGGGCCGGGGTGCCGATGCGCAGCCCCTTGCGCTGCCCGATGGTGAAGCCGTAGGCGCCGTCGTGGGTGCCGATCCGGGCGCCGGACTCGTCGACGATGTCGCCCTCGGCCCTGCCGAGGCGGTCGGCGAGGAAGCCCTGGGTGTCGCCGTCGGCGATGAAGCAGATGTCGTGCGAGTCGGGCTTCTTGGCGACGGCGAGACCGCGGCGCTCCGCCTCGGCGCGGATCTCGTCCTTGGTCGTCAGGGTGTCGCCGAGCGGGAACATCGCGTGCGCGAGCTGCCTGTCGTCGAGGACGCCGAGGACGTAGGACTGGTCCTTGGCCATGTCGGAGGCGCGGTGCAGTTCGCGGGTGCCGTCCTCGCGGAGCACGACCGTCGCGTAGTGGCCGGTGCAGACCGCGTCGAAGCCGAGCGCGAGCGCCTTGTCCAGCAGCGCCGCGAACTTGATCTTCTCGTTGCAGCGCAGGCACGGGTTCGGGGTGCGGCCGGCCTCGTACTCGGCGACGAAGTCCTCCACGACGTCCTCGCGGAAGCGGTCGGCGAGGTCCCACACGTAGAACGGGATGCCGATGACGTCGGCGGCGCGGCGGGCGTCGCGGGAGTCCTCGATGGTGCAGCAGCCCCGCGCGCCCGTGCGGAACGACTGCGGGTTCGCGGAGAGCGCGAGGTGGACGCCGGTCACGTCGTGGCCCGCTTCGGCGGCGCGGGCGGCGGCGACGGCGGAGTCGACCCCGCCGGACATGGCGGCGAGGACGCGGAGGGGGCGGAGGGGCTGCGCGGTGTCAGTCATAGCCCCTCCAGGGTAAGGGGGCGCGGGAACCAGGGACCCCGGGTATCCGTTGACGATCACATGGGACGGCGTGACGCTCCGAAGGACGGTGACCGCAGGGTCGGGCGCCGCGCGCTGCTGATCGGCGGGACGGCGGCGGCGGTGGGCTCGGCGGTGCTGGCCCGCGACGAGCTGGCGCGGGCGTGGTGGCGGGTGCCGGGCGTGGACAAGCCCCGCAGGCCGGGCGAGGTCGACTACGCGGGCGCGCGCTGGGTGGCGGCCTCGGAGGCGAACTGGCGGCGGGCGGACCGCCCCGCCGACTACGGCATCGACCGGGTGGTCGTCCATGTCACCCAGGGCAGCTTCGCCAGCGCGGTGCAGGTGTTCCAGGACCCGGAGCACGGCGCAGCCGCGCACTACATCGTCCGCAAGGACGGCCGGGTCACGCAGATGATCCGCGAGCTGGACGTGGCGTTCCACGCGGGCAACCGCGACTACAACGAGCGCAGTGTCGGCATCGAGCACGAGGGGTTCGTGGAGCGGCCGCAGGACTTCACGGACGAGATGTACGAGGCGTCGGCGCGGCTGACGGCCCGGATATGCGCGCGGTACGGCATCGCGGTCGACCGCGAGCACATCGTCGGGCACGCGGAGGTGCCCGGCACCGACCACACCGACCCCGGTGGGGACTGGGACTGGGACCGGTATCTGAGACTGGTGCGCCGGGCCCGCACCGCGCGCGCGTAGGGCCCGGGGCCCACTGCTGCCGCACCTCTTTGATGAGGTCGCCCGCACCGCGCGCGCGTAGGGCCCGGGGTCGTACCGCAGGCCGCGGAACGGGGTGAGTTGCCCGCACCGCGCGCGTAGGGCCCGGACGCGGCGGCCGGAGGGGCCGGCCTTCCGGGGCGCGGCGCCCGCGCGCCGGGGCGCGGCGGAGACCCGCGGAAGGTCTCCAGGCCCTGGCGGTGTCGCGACGGGGCGGACGCCGCCCGGCGCGGCGTCAGGTCAGGCCCGCCGCACGGGCGCGTTCCACCGCCGGACCGATCGCCGCGGCGACCGCGTCGACGTCGGCCCGTGTGGAGGTGTGGCCGAGCGAGAAGCGCAGGGTGCCGCGGGCGAGGTCGGGGTCGGTCCCGGTGGCCAGCAGCACATGGCTGGGCTGGGCGACGCCCGCGGTGCAGGCGGAGCCGGTGGAGCACTCGATGCCCTGGGCGTCCAGCAGCAGGAGCAGGGAGTCGCCCTCGCAGCCCGGGAAGGTGAAGTGGGCGTTGGCGGGCAGCCGGCCGCCCGGGGCCGGGTCGCCGCCGAGGATCGCGTCGGGGACGGCCGCACGGACCGCGTCGACCAGGGCGTCGCGCAGGCCGCCGATCTCGCGGGCGAACCACTCGCGCCGCTCGGCGGCGAGCCGTCCGGCGACGGCGAAGGAGGCGACGGCGGGCACGTCGAGGGTGCCGGAGCGGACGTGGCGCTCCTGGCCGCCGCCGTGCAGGACGGGTACGGGGCTCCGGTCGCGGCCGAGGAGCAGCGCGCCGATGCCGTAGGGGCCGCCGATCTTGTGGCTGGAGACGGTCATCGCGGCGAGGCCGGAGTCGGCGAAGCCGACGGGGACCTGGCCGAACGCCTGGACGGCGTCGGCGTGCAGCGGGACATCGAACTCCTGGGCCACGTCGGCCAGTTCACGGACCGGCATGAGCGTGCCGATCTCGTTGTTGGCCCACATCACGGTGGCCAGGGCGACGTCGCGGGGGTTGCGGGCGAGGGCCTCGCGCAGCGCCTCGGGGTGGACCCGGCCGTGGGCGTCGACGGGAAGGTACTCGACCGTGGCGCCCTCGTGCTCGCCCAGCCAGTGCACGGCGTCGAGGACGGCGTGGTGCTCGACGGGGCTGGCGAGGACCCGGGTCCGGGCGGGGTCGGCGTCCCGGCGGGACCAGTACAGGCCCTTGACCGCGAGGTTGTCGGCCTCGGTGCCGCCGGAGGTGAGGACGACCTCGCTGGGGCGGGCGCCGAGGGCGTCCGCGAGGGTTTCGCGGGCCTCCTCGACGGTGCGCCTGGCGCGGCGGCCGGACGCGTGCAGCGAGGAGGCGTTGCCGACGACGCCCAGCTGGGCGGTCAGCGCCGCCGCCGCCTCCGGGAGCATGGGGGTCGTCGCGGCGTGGTCGAGGTAAGCCATGGTGGGGCCGATTCTAGAGGGCGGCGCCGAGGGACCCCGCCGCGGCCGCCCGAGCGCACGGCCGCCGCTCAGAAGCTCCAGGAGAGCGTGCCGTCCAGCTGCACGAGGACCAGCAGGACCGCCAGGTCGGCGACGCCGAGGCCCATGCCGAGGTACGCGCGGCCCTTGCGGGCGGTGCCCCGCCACAGCGCGGTCGCGGCCAGGACGATGGCGACCGGGCCGAGGACGGCGTTGAGGACGAGGAGGCCGAGCAGGCCGAGGACGAAGGACGCGACGGCCGTGCCGTCGGCGTCGCGGCCCCTGGTGCGGGCGGCGGCGCGGCCGGTGGCCGGTGCGGTGAGGTGCATGGGTGTCAGCTCCCTGGAGAACGGGCGGGCGGTCGCGGCGGGCCGGTGGGCGGTCGCCGCGTCGGCGGCGTCAGCCGCGGCGGGCCCGGCGCTCCCGGGCGGCGAAGACGCCGAGCCAGGCGGCGATCACCGCGGCGGTGACGGCGGTGAACGCGAGCGGCGCGTGGGCCACGGCACCCAGCAGCACGCCCAGCAGCAGGAGCGCGGCAACGAGGAACATCATGGTCGGATCCCCCTCCGAGATCTCCGGTGTCGGTCTCTCATGTCCAGTTCGGTGAACAGTTGTGGCAACAGTCGTTCACTGACTCTGAGTCTAGCGCGGCGCACGGCTTTTCAATTCCGGAGAACAGTTGTTAACTGCATGGCATGAGTCACACCCCCGGCGTACGGCAGGCCCGGAAGCGGAAGACCCGGCAGGCCCTGCTGGACGCGGCGCTGGGACTGCTGGAGGAGCAGAGCCTGAGCAGCCTGGGCCTGCGCGAGGTCACCCGCGCCGTCGGTGTCGCGCCGACCGCCTTCTACCGGCACTTCCGCTCCACCGCCGACCTCGGGGCCGCCCTCGTCGAGGAGGCGCTCGGCAGTCTGCACCCGACGATCCGCACGATCGTCTCGTCGGTCGGCGACAGTGACCTGCGCACAGCGCGGGCGGTGGAGCTGATCGCCGGACACGTGGCGGCGCACCCCGCCCATGTGCGCTTCGTCGCCCGGGAGCGGCACGGCGGCGTGCAGCCGGTGCGCGAGGCGATCCGGGAGCAGTTGGACCTCTTCGCCGACGAGGTGCGGGCCGCGCTCGCGAAGGACCAGGTCTCGGCCGGCTGGAGCGACGACGACCTGCTGATGCTGGCCCATCTCTACGTGGACCAGATGCTCATCACCGCCTCGCTGTTCCTGGACGCCCTGGAGGCGTCCGAGGAGGAGCGGCAGCGGGTGACGCGGGCCGCGACCCGCCGGATGCGGCTGATCGGCATCGGACGGGAGCACTGGCTGGACTGAGGCCCCGTCCGGCGGGCGAGGGGTGGCGGCGTCGGGCCGTCGCGTACGCGCCCGCCGGGCCGGGTGCAGTACCGTCACAAACCCCTGCGGCGTCCAGCCGCGCACGCGCCCGCCGGGCCGGGTGGTTCAGCCCCCGAGCCGCACCCGCGCGAGCTGCCTCGACTGGGCGACCAGGCGGTCCGCGCTGTCCCAGACCTCGGCGTCCTCCTCCAGGAAGCCGCCCGCGAGGTTGCGGGTGGTGATCGACACCCGCAGCGGGCCGGGGGCCGGGCGGCAGCGCACATGGACGGTCAGCTCGACCGTGGGCACCCAGCCGGAGACGCCGATCTCGAAGGCCGTGGGCGGCAGCGCGTCCACCGCGAGGAGCAGGGAGAGCGGGTCGGCGTCACGGCCGTCGGCGAGGCCGAACCAGGCCCGCATCTCCCCCTTGCCGGACGGCCGGCCCAGCGCCCAGCCGAGGGTGGCCGGGTCCAGCTTCAGCATCAGGCGGTCGGCGATGGCCGAGCTGCCGGAGACGGGGGCGGGGCCGTCGCCGGGGCCGAAGCAGTGCTCCATGGGCGGCAGCGCCGGGGGCTCGGCCGTCGTGCGGACGTCGTCCGGGAGGGCGTCGAGGTCGCCGTAGGAGGCGAGGACGCGGATGCGCTCGACCTCGCCTCCCCGCTCGTCGTACTGCAGGAGCGACGCCTGGCCGGTGGAGAGGGTGCGGCCGGTGCGCACGACCTCCGTGCGGACGACCGCGGGGCCCGGCCGGGAGGCGGTGAGGTAGTGCGCCGAGACCGTGAACGGGTCACCGTGCGGCAGGGCGTCCGCGAGGGCACGGCCGAGGACGGCCAGCAGATAGCCGCCGTTGACGGCGCTGATGATGGTCCAGCCGGCGGAGAGGTCGATGTCGTAGACGCCGGGCGCGCGCCGGGTGAGCGCGGTGTCGCGGTCGAACTCGCTGTCGCCGACGGTGGCCCGCGGGGCCGTCGGGGCGGGGGCTGCTTCTGGCATGCGTGAACGGTACAACAGACGACTACTAAGCGGTAGCTTTTCATGGCTGACGACCCCCGGCCCGCACGCTCCGCACACCGGGACAAGGGCGACTTTCGGCACGTGTCCCGGCTCGCCCGAAACCCGGGGGCCGCCGATCCCCTCTTGGAGGGCATGAGTCTCACCGGGACCCCGTTCCTCGCCACGCTCGTCGCGCTGTGCGTCGCCGCGGCCGCGCTGCCGCTGCTGCTCTGGTCGCGGGTGCGCGGACCGCGGATGGCGCGGGGCGCCGCCAGGATGCTGATGCTGCTCTTCGCGCAGGTCACCGCGGTCGCCCTGGTCTTCACCATGGTCAACAACTCCAACCAGCTCTACGACAACTGGGGCGATCTGCTCGGCACGGGCAACCATGTGCGCACCGCGGCCGACCTCGGGGCGAGCGGCACCGGCGGGGTGGTGCCGGAGAGCCTGCCCGCGGTCCGCCAGACCTTCAGGCAGGCCAAGGGACCGGGGATGCGCGCGGAGGGCGGTGTGCGGGTGACCCGGCTCACCGGGCGGGTCTCCGGGGTGCGGGCCGAGGTCAACGTCTGGCTGCCGCCGCAGTACGACGACCCGGCCTGGCGGGACCGCCGGTTCCCGGTGGTCGAGCTGCTGCCGGGCTATCCGGGCTCGTCGAAGGCGTGGTTCGGGTCCCTGGACGTCACCGAGCGGCTGGCGCCGCTGATGCGCAGCGGGCGGATCCGGCCGTTCATCCTGGTCTCGCCGCGCACCAATCTGCTGCCGGGCGCGGACACCGGCTGCGCCAACGTCCCCGGCCGGGTGAACGCCGACACCTGGCTCAGCGTCGACGTGCCGAGGATGGTCCGGGACAACTTCCGCGCGCAGGCCGCACCGGACGGCTGGGCGGTCGCCGGGTACTCGGCCGGCGCGCACTGCGCGGCGAAGCTGGCCGTCGCCCACCCCGACCGCTACCGGGCCGCGGTCGGCCTGTCCGGCTACAACGACCCGATCGCCCAGGCCGGTTCCATCGCCGCGAGGACCCCCGCCCTGCGGGCCGCGAACAACCCGTACGTGCTGCTGAAGGCGGCCGCCGCGCCGCCGCGCGTCGCGCTGTACCTGTCGGGGCAGCCGGGCGACGGGTACGAGGCGGCGCTCGACCTGGACCGGATCGCGACGGCGCCCACGCGCGTGGACCCGGTGTTCGTCCCGAAGTCCGCGGGCGGCCACACCATGGCGCTCTGGAAGCCGCAGGTGCTTCCGGCCTTCCGCTGGCTGAGCGGGGTGATGGGCCCGCGGGGCGGGGCTCCCGCGGGCCCGGACACGGGCGGGGACGTCGCGGGGGCGGGTTCCGGTCCCGGGGCTATTCCTCGCGGACCGTCGACCGCCGGTTCCACGCACGCGGAGCCCGCCAGTGATAGCGCATCGCGAGCAGCCGCAGCACGAAGGCGGTGACGACGGCGAGCGCGCTGGTGAACGGCGTCAGGGCGTCGTAGCGGATGAACAGGACGACCATCGTGGCGCCGACGATCGCCGGCACCGCGTACAGGTCGCGGTCCCAGCGCAGCAGCGAGGGCACCTCGTTGGCGAGGACGTCGCGCAGCACACCGCCGCCGACGGCGGTCGCGAGGCCCAGGGTGGCCGACGCGGTGAGGTTCAGGCCGTAGTCGTACGCCTTCGTGGTCCCGGCGACGCAGAACAGCCCGAGGCCCGCCGCGTCGAAGACGTTCACCCCGGTCTGGATGCGCTCGACGTGCGGGTGGAGGAAGAAGACGAGGGCGGTGGCGAGCAGCGGGGTGAGGAAGTAGCCGAGATCGGTGAAGGCGGCCGGGGGCACGGCGCCGATGACCACGTCCCGGAACAGCCCGCCCCCCAGCGCGGTGACCTCGGCGAGCACGGCGATGCCGAAGACGTCGAAGTTCTTGCGCACCGCCAGAAGGGCGCCGGAGATGGCGAAGACGAAGATGCCGATCAGGTCGAGCGTGTGCTGGACGGACGGGCTGAACAGTTGCTGAAGCACCCGCACATTCTTACGCAACGAAAGGCCCCCGCCTTGCAATACAAGGCGGGGGCCGGAGCGCGGTTACTTGTCGTCGCCCTTGGCGTCGCCCTTGGCGGGCTCGTCGGGCTCCTCGGCCGGCCCGGTGGACCCGGCCGACTCGGTGGACCCGGCCGGCCCGGTGGCGTCGTCCGCGGCCGCGGCCGGCTCGGCCGCCTCCCCGGTCCCGCTGCCCGCGGCGTCCTCGTCGGTCCGCACCTCCGCGGCCAGCGCGGCCGACGTCTGCGCGGACTCGGCCAGCACCTCGTCGGCCACCAGCTCCGCCGCCTCCTTGGCGACGGTCAGGAGCACGGTGTCCTGCGGCTGCTGGTCCTCGAAGTTCTCCGGGTGGTGGCAGGCGACCTGCTGGCCCGGCCGCAGCTCGACCAGCGGCGGCTCGGCCGTCGTGCAGATCTGCGTCGCCTTCCAGCACCGGGTGTGGAAGCGGCAGCCGCTGGGCGGGGCGATCGGCGAGGGCACGTCGCCCTTGAGCAGAATGCGCTCGCTCTTGGCCTCCTTGCGCCTCGGGTCCGGGATCGGCACCGCCGACAGCAGGGCCTTGGTGTACGGGTGCATCGGCGACTTGTAGAGCTGGTCGCGGTCGGCCAGCTCCACGATCTTGCCCAGGTACATCACCGCGATGCGGTCCGAGACGTGCCGGACGACCGAGAGGTCGTGCGCGATGATCACGTACGTCAGGCCCAGCTCCTGCTGGAGGTCGTCGAGGAGGTTGACGACCTGCGCCTGGATGGAGACGTCCAGCGCCGAGACCGGCTCGTCCGCCACCACGAGCTTGGGGTTGAGGGCCAGTGCGCGGGCGATGCCGATGCGCTGGCGCTGACCGCCGGAGAACTCGTGCGGGTAGCGGTTGTAGTGCTCGGGGTTGAGGCCCACGACCCCCAGCAGCCGCTGCACCTCCTTCTTGATGCCGCCGGCGGGCGTGACGTCCTGGAGGCGGAAGGGGGCGCCGACGATCGTGCCGATGGTGTGGCGCGGGTTCAGCGACGAGTACGGGTCCTGGAAGATCATCTGCACGTCGCGGCGCAGCGGGCGCATCCCGCCGACACCGAGGTGCGTGATGTCCTGGCCCTCGAACTCGACCTTGCCCGCGGTCGGTTCGAGCAGCCGGGTGATCAGCCGTCCCATGGTGGACTTGCCGCAGCCCGACTCGCCCACCACGCCCAGCGTCTCGCCGGACCTGACCTCGAAGTCGATGCCGTCGACCGCGTGCACCGCGCCGACCTGGCGCTGCAGCAGGCCCTTCCTGATCGGGAAGTGCTTCTGCAGCCCGGTGACCTTCAGCAGGACCTCGCCGGGGGCGGTGTCACGGGTGAGGGTGGCACCGCCGCTCTTCGCGGGGGTCGTCACGGCTTTGTCTTCGCTCACAGCTTCGGCGCAATCTCTTCGGTCCAGATACGCTCCCGCTGCTCCGTGGTGAGATGGCAGGCGGCCCAGTGCCGGCTGCCGGCCTCGGTCAGCTCCAGCTCGGGGCGGACGGTGCGGGTGGCGTTGTCCTTCGGGAGGTCCGCGTACGGGCAGCGGGGGTGGAAGGCACAGCCGGACGGGACGTTGATCAGCGAGGGCGGGGAGCCCTTGACCGGGATCAGGCGGTCCTGCTGCTCACGGTCCAGACGCGGCATCGAGCCGAGCAGGCCCCAGGTGTAGGGGTGACGCGGCTCGTAGAACACCTTCTCGGCCGGTCCGCGCTCGATGCAGCGGCCTCCGTACATCACCAGGATGTTGTCGGCCAGTTCGGCGACGACGCCCAGGTCGTGGGTGATGATGACGACCGCGGAGCCGAACTCCTTCTGCAGATCGCGGATGAGGTCCAGGATCTGCGCCTGGACCGTCACGTCCAGGGCCGTGGTCGGCTCGTCGGCGATGAGCAGTTCGGGGTTGTTCACCAGCGACATCGCGATCATGGCGCGCTGGCGCATACCGCCGGAGAACTCGTGCGGATAGCTGTCGACGCGCTTGTCCGGCTGGGGGATGCCCACCCGGTCCAGCATCTCGACCGCCCGGCGGCGGGCGGTCTTCTTGTCGACGTCGTGGTGGACGCGGTACGCCTCCACGATCTGCTGGCCGATCGTGTAGTACGGGTGCAGCGCCGACAGCGGATCCTGGAAGATCATCGCCATGTTCCGGCCGCGCAGCTTGCGCACGTGGTCCGGGTCCGCGGTCAGCAGTTCGGTGCCGTCGAGCCATATCTCGCCGGATATCCGGGCCTTGCGCTTGCCGTACTGGCCGGCGGTGTGCAGGCCCATGATGCCGAGCGAGGTCACCGACTTGCCGGAGCCCGACTCGCCCACGATGCCGAGGGTCTGGCCCTTCTCCAGCTGGAAGCTCAGCCCGTCGACGGACTTGACGAGACCGTCGTCGGTGGGGAAGTGCACGCGCAGGTCGCGCACTTCGAGGAAGGAGGTCGGGGCCGGCGAGGTTCCCGTGGGTTCGCCCACGGCAGCTCCGGTCTTGCTGAGTTCGGTCATGTGAGCCTCACTCGGGGGTCGATCACGGCATACAGCACGTCCACCACGAGGTTGGCGATGAGCACCGCGACGGAGGTGATCAGGGTGACGCCCAGGATGATGGGCAGGTCCTGGTTCTTGATGGCGTTGAGCACCGCCTGGCCGAGGCCGGGCAGGCTGAACGTGGTCTCGGTCAGGATGGCGCCGCCGATGAGGGCGCCGAGGTCCATGCCGAGCATGGTGAGGAGGGGCGTCATCGTCGAACGCATCGCGTGCTTGCGAATGACGACGCCCTCACGCAGGCCCTTGGCGCGGGCGGTGCGTATGTAGTCCTCGCCGAGGATCTCCATCATGGTGGCGCGGGTGATCCGGGCGTACATGGCCGCGTAGAGGAACGCGAGGGTGACCCAGGGAAGGATCATGCCGCCGAACCAGGTGCCGATGCCGTCGCTGAACGGCACGTACTCCGCGTCCAGCCAGCCGAGGCCGTACGAGAACACCGCCAGGCTGAGCAGACCGGTGAAGTAGATCGGCAGCGAGACGCCGGCGAGCGCGACGAGCATCGCGCCGCGGTCCCACAGCGTGCCCCGCTTGAGCGCGGAGAGCACGCCCGCCGCGACCCCGAAGAGCAGCCACAGCACGGCGGCGCCGAGCGCCAGGGACAGGGTGACCGGGAAGCGGTCGGTCAGCACCGGCCAGATGGCCTGCTCGCTGCGGAAGGAGTATCCGAAGCAGGGCGCGGCGCACTGGGTGACGTCGCCTCCGCCCGCGTAGGTGCGGCCGACGAAGATGCCCTTGAAGAACTCCCAGACCTGAACGTAGATCGGCTCAGCGAGGCCCAGCTTCTGTCGTACGGCCTCGACCGCGGCGGGGTCGGCCTGCTTGCCGACGAAGCTGGTGGCGATGTCGACCCCCGCCCACTTGGGGACGAGGAAGAAGATGCCGAAGACCACCATGACGATGACCACCAGCATCACTACGGCGGCGAACAGCCGCCTGATGAGGTATGCGAGCACAGCTCTCGGCCCGCCGCGGGACGCGGGCCACCGGAGGTCTTCCGGTGGCCCGCGGTCACGCCACGCCGGCCTTCACCTGCCTTTCGTGCCGTTCGGCTGGTGCGCCGGATCTACTTCGCGTTCTTCAGGCCGAGGTTGACGAAGTCGTACATACCGCTGTACGCGTCCGTCGTGTACACGTTGGCCAGGTTGCTGCCACGCCAGTTGATGAACTTCTCGAAGACGAAGGGCAGGTAGTAGCCGCCCTCCATGACCTTCCGGTTGATCTGCTTGGCGATGTCGGTCTTGCCGCTGTCGTCCAGCGTGGTGGTGTACTTGTCGAACAGGCCGTCGATCGACTTGTCCTTGATCAGGGCGTAGTTGTTGTTACCGCTCTGCAGGATGTACTTGCTGTTCCACAGCGGCAGGCCGTAGCCCTGCACGGACGGGAAGTCGGGACCCCAGCCCATGACGATGATGCCGTAGTTCTTCTTCTTGACGTTCGAGGGGCTGCCGATGATGCCGGCGGTCTGCGAGCCGTCGTACTGGTCGATGTCGGCGGTGATGCCGACCTTCTTCAGCGACGCCTGCAGCGACTGGGCGGTGGCGACCTCGGACGGCTTGTTGTTGCGGACGGCGATGGTGGTCTTGAAGCCGTTCGGCTGACCGCAGGCCTTCAGCGCTTCCTTGGCCTTGGCCGCGTTGCCGTTCTTGTTGGCACCCGCGAGCTCGTACGGGTCGTACTTCTGACCCTCGGCGCCCGGGACGGCCGGGGGCAGCATGTTGGTGCCGATGTCACCGCCGGCGACGGGGCCACCGCGCGCGTTCTGCAGCGAGACGTGGTCGGCGCCGTAGATGACGGCCTTGCGGCACTCGATGTTGTCGAACGGCTTGACGCTCTGCGGGAAGACCGCGTAGCGGATGTAGCCGGAGACCGGGTTGTCCAGGTTGGCCTTGTACTTCTTCAGCGCCGTGGTGCGGCCCTGCGGCGACATGCCGGTCTGGTTGAGGTCCAGGTCGTAGTCGCCCGCGATCAGACGCGCGTCCATGTCGTTGGCGTTGGAGAAGAACTTGACCGTGATCTTGTCCGGGTACGCCTTGCGGACCGGGTCGGAAGCCTGCTTCCACTCGGTGTTGCGGACGAGCGTCAGGTCCTTGCCGGGGTTGTACGAGTCGAACTTGTACGGGCCCGAGGAGAACGGCTTCAGGCCGTACTTGGACTTGGTGTCCTTGTCCTGGCGGACCGGCGAGGCCGACGTCAGGGCCAGCATCTCCTCGAAGTCCGAGTTGGCCGTCGGGAGCTTGAAGACGATGGTCTTGTCGTCCGGCGTCTGGATGGCCTTCAGACCCAGCTTGTCGGCCGACTTGTCCTTGTAGGGACCCGCGTACTCGCCCTTGGGGTCGAGCACGTCCTTCAGGTAGACCGGACCGCCGGACAGCACGTCCTGCGCCCACACGCGCTCGATGCCGTACTTGACGTCCTTGGACGTGATCGGCTTGCCGTCCTCCCACGTGATCCCGTCGCGCAGGGTGTACGTGTAGGTCTTGCCGTCGTCCGAGATCTTGGCGAGGCCGCCGGCGAGGTCGGGCGTCAGCGTCGTGCCGTCCTGACCCGGGGCCGTCTTGCTCGTGACGAGCTGACGGCTGTAGTAGCGGGAGAAGTTCCACATGAAGCCGTAGTAGCCACGCGTGGTGTCCCACGAGTCGGCGTCCTGGGCGCCGGCGAACTTCAGCGTGCCGCCCTTCTTGGCGAGGGACGCCTGGGCGACCTTGTTGTTCGCGGCGTCGTAGCCGGGCGCGCCGGCCTTCGACCCCTTGTCGTCGTTGCCGCCGCCGCCGCACGCAGCGGTGGTCAGCAGCGCGGCGACCACCGCGGCAGCGGCCGCGGCCTGCTTGCGCCGCCCTGAGGTGCGTTGGGTAGTCACGATCTCGGATCCTCCGGGATAGATGAGAGACACCGTGCCTGGTGCCACGGGTCGCCGTGGGAACGGCATGTCAGCGGGAGCCCTTCGGGTCGAGCGCGTCACGCACGCCGTCGCCGAAGAGGTTGAAGGCAAGAACGGTGACGAAGATCGCCACACCCGGGATCACCATGTACATGGGGTCCGAGTCGTAGTAGTCGATCGCGCTCGAGAGCATCTGCCCCCAGGAGGCGGTGGGCGGCTTGACGCCCACGCCCAGGAAGCTGAGCGCCGCCTCGGTGAGGATGTTGGTGGGGATCATCATCGTGGTGTAGACGATGATCGGCGCGATGAGGTTGGGCAGCAGTTCCTTGAAGAGGATGTAGAACCGCCCGGCGCCGAGGGAGCGTGCCGCCTCGACGTACTCGCGCTCGCGCAGGGAGAGCGTCTGACCGCGCACCACGCGGCCGATGTAGGGCCAGCCGAAGAAGCCGATCACCAGGATCATCACGAAGAGGCGCACACCGGTGCCGCTCAGACCGAGCATCTCGTTGGGCATCACGGAGACCAGGGCGATGATGAACAGCAGCTGCGGGAAGGCGAGCAGGCCGTCCATGACGCGGCTGACGACGGCGTCGACCCAGCCGCCGAAGAAGCCGGCGAGCACACCGAGGAAGGTGCCGAGGACGACGGCGACGAGGGCCGACAGGAAGCCCACCAGCAGGGAGATCTGGGCGCCGTAGACGATGCGCGCGAAGATGTCGCGGCCGTTGACCGGCTCGACGCCGAGCAGGTGCTCGCCGCTGATGCCGCCGAACGCGCCCTTGGGGGTGCCGAACAGCGGGTCGATCAGGCTCTCGTTGTACGCCTCGGGGTCCTGGCCGACCAGGTTGGTGATCACCGGCGCGAGCAGGGCCACCACGATGAGCACGAGTACGACGACGCCGCCCGACAGGGCGAGCTTGTCCCGCTTGAGACGCTCCCAGGCGATCCGGCCGAGCGAGCGTCCTTGAACGGCCTTCTCACCGGTCGTGGCTATCGCCGCTTCCTCAGCCGCGCTCGGGGCCGCTTCCGCAGTCGGCTCGTGCAATGGTGCCGTCATCTGGCAGGGACCCCTCTTCTCGACCGGCGGTGGCCGGCCCGCACTTGCCGCGGTGGCGGCGTCATAGTCCGTCGTACACAGGGGCGACAAACCCCTGGAGCGGGAGTCTTCAACGCTTCGGCGATCTGTTGCCAGAGCTGACGGGGAAAGGATGCGCAACCGTGATGCTGTTTGAGGTGTTCCGTTATCCGAACAGTGGGTAACGGACCCCGGACAGGGGTGAGTTGGGGCGTATGAGGGCGGACCGGGACCTTCCGATCGCATCTACGCGCGAAGATTGGCCTACGAAACCGCAGTCATCGACCGCCGCCGCCTGCGACATCGGGGATGCGGACCTGACCTCGTGTCATCCCGTGTGTGATCAGTGACGACCTGGTACCGGTGGGTAGCCGTACCCCGCCGCGGGTGACGGACCGTGGGCCTCGCGGTCGTAGAAGGGGCGGGTGTTGGCCCGCATCCACATCGCCACCGGGTCGTCCTCGTCGGACATCGCCACGGTCGAGACCGGCAGCCCGTCGGGGACCGCGGAGATGGACTGCGTCATCATGGAGCGCACCGAGTCCACGGCCGGCGGGCTGGCCTCGTAGACGTCGAGTCCGATAGCCAGGTACGGGGCGCCGAGGGCCGGCTGGACCCAGGCGCGGCGCAGCGCGCGCAGGGCCGGCGTGCGGTGGGCGTTCTGCGTGAGCAGGGCGTAGAACTGCGGGATCTCGACCGCGGGCTCCGACAGCCGCAGCGGGCCCGCGGGCTGGCGGTCCAGGCCCGTGGCGACGCGCCGCAGATCGAGCCAGGGGATGCCGACGCCGCCCCCCGGGACGTGCGGGTTGAGCCAGAGGCCGTAGTGGTCGGGGTAGAGGGTGCGGGCCACGTCGAGCCCGTCGACGACCTCGTAACCGCGGTTCCAGCCGCTGGCCGACAGTTCCTGGGCCGAGGTGACGCACGGGGCGTAGCCGTAGCCGCCGACGTCCATCTTGCCGTACCGGGCGTCCGGGGCGCCCGCCTGGCCGTGCCACAGCAGCATCCAGACCTGGCCGGTCGAGGGCGCCGCGAGCGCGCGCAGGAGTGCCTCGTAGGCGTCGTAGCGCCCGGGGGTCACCTGGCGCAGCATGTGCTCGACCTGTCCGGTCGAGGTGGTGCCGCTCGCGCTCACCTTTTACCGCCCCTTCGGGAAACATGGTTGTGCGCCCAGCTTAGGCGCTCCACCGGGAAGGCCGGGGAGCGCTCGGCGCCTGCGCACGGCCCGCGGGCACCGGTCCGCTGCGCTCCCGCGGGCCGCCGGGGCCGCCTCTCAGGGCTCACGGGCGTAGAAGGGCCGCACCCTCGTCCTCATCCACTCGATCACCGGGTCCTGGGCGACGTCCATGAGCACGAGGTTGACCGGCCACGGGGCGGGGACGCGGCCCAGGGCGCGGGCCAGGGCGTCGGAGGGCACCGCGCTCAGGTCGCCGTCCCAGTGGGAGAGTTCCACGCCGACGAACATCACCGGCGCGGCCGTCTCGATCGTGGCGAGGCAGCGGCGGGCCGTGCTGACCACGCCGGTCGCGGCGAACTCCGCGCCGGCGGCGGCCAGGAAGTCGACGGGGTCGTCCTGCCAGTCCGGTTCGTAGAGGCGGACGCGGCCCCCGGACGCGGGGCCGTCCAGCGGGGTGCGGCCCGCGGCGCACAGGTCGGCCACCGCCTCCGGCGGCAGCGGGACGCCGACCACCCCGTCGGGGTTGACCGCGATGCCCACGTGCGAGGGCAGTCCGCGCGCGAACTCCACGGCGGGCGCCACGGTGTACGACAGGTGCGCGCCGACGACCTGCCGGAACTGCTCCTCGGAGCTGAAGACGGGGACGTACCCCTGTCCGTCGATCTCCAGCGTGGGCAGGTCGAGGGGGCCGCTGTGCGGGCCGCCGCCGCCGGGCAGGGGCACCCAGAGGAAGCTGCGCGCCAGTACCTCGACGATCCGGCCGCCGGCCCCGGGTACGCCGAGGGAGGCCGAGAGCACCTCCTCCAGTTCGTTGCCCGGCCAGCCGCCGTGTGCGTGGAGCTGTGCGGGTGCCGGGTAGTCCGCGGGGGGATCCGCTGCGAAGTCCATCTGTCTGACCGCCTGCTGGGAACCATCTCTGAGGCCCAAGAGGCTAGCCGGTCCGCGGTCCGGCCGGGGCCGCGGACCGGACTCCGGGCCGCGGCGGCCGGCCGCTCAGGCGGTGAAGCCGATCCGGCGCAGCACGTCGGCGGCCGGGCGGTCGAGCAGCACGGCCGAGCCGCAGCCGCGCGGCAGCACGCCCCCGGCGACCGAGCCGACCAGCCGGGCCGCGGCTCCGCGGTGCCGCAGGAACGCGTACCGGGAGACGCCCCGGCCGCGCTCGCGCTGGCCCTCAAGGGCCGTACCCGGGGCGACGTCGAGCAGCAGGAGGTGCAGGGTGCCGCCGCGGCGGCGGGCCTCGCGGGCCAGCCAGCCGCGCACCCAGGTCTGGGTGCCGCAGTCGTGCACGACGACGCCCTCGCCGGTGCGCAGGGCGCGGCGCAGTCCGGCGTAGTGCGCGAGCCGCACCAGGGGGCGGTAGACGCCGTAGGGCACGAAGCGCGGCATGCGCGCGTCCCAGCGGTCCCGGGTGTCCTGGGAGTCGATGCGCGGGCCCGTGACGGTCCGCCGCATCAGGGTCGACTTGCCGCTGCCGGGCAGGCCGGTGATCACGACGAGGTCCCGGGGGCCGAAGACCAGGGCGTGCGGGCTGTGCCCGGAGCGGTCCCGCAGGTCGCGGACCACGGCACCGGGGCAGGTGGCGCGGGCTTTGACCACGGGGGCCGCGGGCTGCTCGGGCAGCGCGATGCCAGACGTCGTGGCGTACGCCGTGGTGCGCTTCACCGTCATCGTCCTCCTCCGGGTACAGGGTTCCCCATGCCCACTGAGCGTAAAGAGAAGGTAATGGACGATCTCCATTGTTTTCGTTCGTTTCCTGCCACAGCCCGGTTACAGACTCGGCCCTGCCGCCGGGCGGCCGGGCGTGCAATGATGGCGGCGCCAACTGCATACCGGCCGTTTGAATCCGCGCGGGAGAGTCCCCGGCAGCACAGCGCCGGGGCGCCGAAGGAGCAAGTCCCTCCCTTGAATCTCTCAGGCCCCCGTTACCGCGCGGGCGAGGCACATCTGAAAAGCGGGCCGCCCTCCGGCGGCCCCACCCAAGGTGCAAGCCGTGACCGCCCCCGTCCGGGGCTCGCGGCGAACCTCTCAGGTTCCGATGACAGATGGGGAGGAACGTTCCTCGCCCGTCTGCCTCTGGAGAAGACCGACCGATGAGCAGTACCGAACCCACGGGTCCGCGCCACACCGCGCTCGACGCGCTGCACCGCGCGCTCGGCGCGACGATGACCGACTTCGCCGGCTGGGACATGCCCCTGCGCTACGGCTCCGAGCGCGACGAGCACAACGCCGTCCGCGGCCGGGCCGGCCTGTTCGACCTCTCCCACATGGGCGAGATCGCCGTCACCGGACCGCAGGCCGCCGCGCTGCTGAACCACGCGCTCGTCGGCAACATCGCCTCGGTGGGCGTCGGCCGCGCCCGGTACACCATGATCTGCCGGGCCGACGGCGGCATCCTGGACGACCTGATCGTCTACCGGCTCGCCGAGACCGAGTACCTGGTCGTGGCCAACGCCTCCAACGCCCAGGTGGTGCTGGACGCGCTGACCGAGCGGGCGGCCGGGTTCGACGCCGAGGTCCGCGACGACCGGGACGCCTACGCGCTCATCGCCGTCCAGGGCCCCGAGTCGCCGGGCATCCTGAAGGCGCTGACCGACGCCGACCTCGACGGCCTGAAGTACTACGCCGGGCTGCCCGGCACCGTCGCCGGCGTGCCCGCCCTCATCGCGCGCACCGGCTACACCGGCGAGGACGGCTTCGAGCTGTTCGTGAAGCCGGAGCACGCCGTCGCGCTGTGGCAGGCGCTCACCGAGGCGGGCGCGGGCGTCGGCCTCGTCCCCTGCGGGCTGTCCTGCCGGGACACGCTGCGGCTGGAGGCGGGCATGCCGCTGTACGGCAACGAGCTGTCGACCTCGCTCACCCCCTTCGACGCCGGGCTCGGCCGGGTGGTGAAGTTCGAGAAGGAGGGCGACTTCGTCGGGCGCGAGGCGCTGCGGGAGGCCGCCGCCCGCGCGCAGACCGCCCCGCCGCGCGTCCTGGTCGGCCTGGTCGCCGAGGGGCGCCGGGTGCCGCGCGCCGGGTACCCGGTCGTGGCCGGCGGCGAGGTCGTCGGCGAGGTCACCTCCGGCGCGCCCTCCCCCACCCTGGGCAGGCCGATCGCCATGGCGTACGTCGACGCCGCGCACGCCGCTCCGGGCACGGCCGGGGTCGGCGTGGACATCCGTGGCAGCCACGAGCCGTACGAGGTCGTCGCTCTGCCGTTCTACAAGCGGCAGAAGTAGCCCGTACCGCGGCCGGGCGAACGCCGCCCGCCGCGGTGCCGGCACGAGCGGCACGCGCAGTGCCGCGCGTACAGACTGGCAGCGGGCGGCGTGTGACGCCGCGCACGTGTGCGCCGCTCACCCGCCCGTCCTCCGGTCCCCCTTTCCCCACCACTCCCGCGCGTACAGGAGAATCCAGGCCATGAACAACCCCCAGCAGCTGCGTTACAGCAAGGAGCACGAGTGGCTGTCGAGCGCCGAGGACGGCGTCGCGACGGTCGGCATCACGGAGTTCGCGGCCAACGCGCTCGGTGACGTCGTCTACGCCCAGCTCCCCGAGGTCGGCTCGACCGTGGCCGCGGGTGACACCTGCGGCGAGCTGGAGTCGACGAAGTCCGTCTCCGACCTGTACTCCCCGGTCTCCGGCGAGATCACCGAGATCAACGAGGACGTGGTGAACGACCCGGCGCTCGTGAACTCGGCCCCCTTCGAGGGCGGCTGGCTCTTCAAGGTCCGGATCACGCAGGAGCCGGCCGACCTGCTCTCCGCCGACGAGTACGCCGCCCACACCGCCGGCTGAGGAGCCGTGATCCCCATGTCTGACAACTCTCTTCTGAACACCCCCCTGCACGAGCTGGACCCGGCGGTGGCCGCGGCCCTGGACGCCGAGCTGGAGCGCCAGCAGTCGACGCTGGAGATGATCGCGTCGGAGAACTTCGCCCCGGTCGCCGTCATGGAGGCGCAGGGCTCGGTCCTGACGAACAAGTACGCCGAGGGCTACCCGGGCCGCCGCTACTACGGCGGCTGCGAGCACGTGGACGTGGCCGAGCAGATCGCGATCGACCGGGTCAAGGAGCTGTTCGGCGCGGAGTACGCCAATGTGCAGCCGCACTCGGGCGCCTCGGCCAACCAGGCCGCGCTGTTCGCGCTGGCCCGGCCCGGGGACACGATCCTCGGCCTGGACCTGGCCCACGGCGGCCACCTCACCCACGGGATGCGGCTGAACTTCTCCGGCAAGCAGTTCGAGGTCGTCGCCTACCACGTGGACGAGGGCTCGGGCCTGGTCGACATGGCCGAGGTGGAGCGGCTGGCCAAGGAGCACCGGCCGAAGGTGATCATCGCCGGCTGGTCCGCGTACCCGCGGCAGCTGGACTTCGCGGAGTTCCGCCGGATCGCCGACGAGACGGGCGCCTACCTGTGGGTCGACATGGCCCACTTCGCGGGCCTGGTCGCGGCCGGGCTGCACCCCAACCCGGTGCCGTACGCGGACGTGGTGACCTCCACCACCCACAAGACGCTGGGCGGACCGCGCGGCGGGATCATCCTCGCGCGCGGCAAGGAGTTCGCGAAGAAGCTGAACTCCTCGGTCTTCCCCGGCTTCCAGGGCGGTCCGCTGGAGCACGTGATCGCGGCCAAGGCGGTCTCGTTCAAGATCGCCGCCACGGAGGAGTTCCGAGAGCGCCAGCGCCGTACGGTGGAGGGGGCCCGCATCCTCGCCGAGCGCCTGACCGCGCCGGACGCGCGGGAGGCCGGGGTCAACGTCCTGTCGGGCGGCACCGACGTGCACCTGATCCTGGTCGACCTGCGGGAGTCGGAGCTCGACGGCCAGCAGGCCGAGGACCGTCTCCACGAGGTCGGGATCACCGTCAACCGCAACGCCGTACCGAACGACCCGCGGCCGCCGATGGTCACCTCGGGTCTGCGCATCGGCACCCCGGCGCTGGCCACCCGCGGCTTCACCGCGGAGGACTTCACCGAGGTCGCCGACGTGATCGCGCAGACGCTGAAGCCGGTCCACGACGCGGTCGCGCTCCGCGCCCGGGTCAAGGCACTCGCCGAGCGGCACCCGCTGTACACCGGTCTGGCGACGTCGGGCTGACGCCCGGTCGCAGAGACGCGTAGTTCCTTTTCGTGGGGTGTCCCGCACACTCGAAGGAGGCGGGACACCCCACGAGAAGCCCCCTGCACCACCCCGCATTCGAGGAGTTCCCCGTGGCCATTTCGGTCTTCGACCTGTTCTCGATCGGCATCGGCCCGTCCAGCTCCCACACGGTCGGCCCGATGCGAGCTGCCCGCATGTTCGCCCGCAGGCTGCGCAACGAGGCCCTGCTGGAGTCGGTCGGCTCCGTACGGGCGGAGCTGTACGGCTCCCTCGGCGCCACCGGGCACGGCCACGGCACCCCCAAGGCCGTGCTGCTGGGCCTGGAGGGCGACTCACCGCGCACGGTGGACGTGGAGGGCGCGGACGAGCGGGTGGAGGCGATCAGGGCGGCCGGCCGGCTGCGGCTGCTCGGCGACCACGAGATCGCCTTCTCCTTCGACGACGACCTGGTCCTGCACCGCCGCAAGACGCTCCCGTACCACGCCAACGGCATGACCCTGTGGGCGTACGACGCCCAGGGCGCAGAGCTGCTGTCGAAGACGTACTACTCGGTCGGCGGCGGTTTCGTCGTCGACGAGGACGCCGTCGGCGAGGACCGGATCAAGCTCGACGACACGGTGCTGAAGTACCCCTTCCGCACGGGTGACGAGCTGCTGCGGCTGACCCGGGAGACGGGCCTGTCGATCGCGTCGCTGATGCTGGAGAACGAGCGGGCCTGGTGCACCGAGGAGGAGATCCGCGCGGGCCTGCTGGAGATCTGGCAGGTGATGCGCGCGTGCGTGGCGCGCGGGATGTCGCGCGAGGGCATCCTGCCCGGCGGGCTGAAGGTGCGCCGCAGGGCCGCGACCACGGCCCGCAAGCTGCGCTCCGAGGGCGACGCGCAGGCCCTGTCCATGGAGTGGATCACGCTCTACGCGATGGCGGTGAACGAGGAGAACGCGGCCGGCGGCCGGGTCGTCACCGCGCCGACGAACGGGGCGGCGGGCATCATCCCCGCGGTCCTGCACTACTACGTCAACTTCGTGCCCGGCGCCGACGAGGAGGGCGTGGTCCGCTTCCTGCTGGCCGCCGGCGCGATCGGGATGCTCTTCAAGGAGAACGCCTCGATCTCCGGGGCGGAGGTCGGCTGCCAGGGCGAGGTCGGCTCGGCCTGCTCGATGGCGGCGGGCGCGCTGGCGGAGGTGATGGGCGGCTCCCCCGAGCAGGTGGAGAACGCCGCCGAGATCGGCATGGAGCACAACCTCGGCCTGACCTGCGACCCCGTGGGCGGCCTCGTCCAGATCCCCTGCATCGAGCGCAACGGCATGGCCGCGGTGAAGGCGGTCACGGCCGCGCGGATGGCCCTGCGCGGCGACGGCTCCCACAAGGTGTCCCTGGACAAGGTCATCAAGACCATGAAGGACACGGGCGCCGACATGTCGGTCAAGTACAAGGAGACGGCGCGCGGGGGGCTCGCGGTGAACATCATCGAGTGCTGACGGCATAGGCCCTGACCAGCGCGTTCACTTTCGGCGCTGTCAGGGCCTTGCGTGCTCACGCGGCGGAAAGTACCTGGAATCCCCGGGCAGTTGCGAAGGCCCCTGGCATGTCCCTGGGATGTCCCTGGGATGTCCTTGCTCCACCATGAGGACGACTCCACGCAGGCTTCCACCGCGCTCCGCCCCTGGCGTAGGGGCGTCCGCCAGAGCAGGCGAACACCGGTCCTTTTCGCGGGCCGTGCGCCGGGCGAGCAGGACCGCGTGCGCGGGGTGAGGAAGTGCCGGGGTGTGCGCCGCCCGCGAGCCTCGCGGTGTCACCGGAAGGTGACAATTCCCCGTCAGGCGCGCGTCAGCCGTGCCGCGGTGGGGCATACAGGAGGTCCCACTCCTCTCCCCCCACCGGCACTCCAGGGAGTCCCCCCATGCTCCGCGGCATCGACGTCAGCGCGTACCAGTCCTCGTCCTACAGCACCGAGGGCCTGTCGTTCGTCTTCATCAAGGCGACCGAGGGCCGTTCCTACGTGAACCCCAAGCTCGCCGCCCAGACCAAGCGGGCCCGTGAAGCCGGACTGGTCGTCGGCTTCTACCACTTCCTGTGGCCGGGCAACCTCTCGGCCCAGGCGGACCACTTCGTCGGCAGGGCCCCGGAGCGGGCGGGCGACATGCTGGCCGTCGACTGGGAGACGACGGGCGAGGGCACGCGCGCGAGCAACGCGGAGAAGGACCGCTTCATCCGCACGCTCAAGGAGAAGCGGCCGGACAACCCGGTCCTGCTGTACTGCAACCGCAACTACTGGCTCAACGTCGACACCACGTCCTATGCCGGCGACGGTCTCTGGATCGCCGACTACGTCCCGGCGGGCAAGCCCCGGATCAAGGCCAAGTGGCGCTTCCACCAGTACACCGACGACCCGCTGGACAAGAACGTAGCCGACTTCGGCGGCAAGGACGCGCTGCGGGAGTGGGCGCGCAGCGCGTGAGGCCGCGCACGGCGAAGGGGCTGTCCTCCCGGCCGGAGAACAGCCCCTTCGCGGGCCGTCACTTGTTCAGGAACGCCCAGAACTCGTCGAACGACAGCAGCTGGTCGCCGTCGAGGTCGCGGCTGCGGATGATCGCCTCCGCCACGGACTCGGTGACGTTCCAGTCGCCGCCCTGCGCGAGGGCCGTCTTGAACTCGGCGGCGGTGATGGTGCCGTCACCGTCCGCATCGATGCGCTCGAACTGCTTGCGTGCTTCCTCGATGTCGATGTGCGCCACCGGTCCGCCCCTTTACTCGCGTCTGCTCGCGTCTGTCGTGTCGTGCTGGTCTGTCGTGCCGGTCCGTCGTGCGGTGCCGGCTCACTGCCGCAGGTCAGATTAACCGCCCGCCGATCCGGCCGGTGCGGCGCCCGTCCCGCCGAGCGGCGCGCACGGCGGCGCGCACGGCGGGTCGGCCGGCGGGTCGGCCGGCGGTCGGCCGGCGGTCGGTCAGCGGTCCGAGACCCTCATCTCGAACCAGGTGGTCTTGCCGCGCGGCAGCAGGTCGACGCCCCAGCGGTCGGCCAGCTTGTCGACCAGGTACAGGCCCCGGCCGCTGACATCCGTCTCCTGGACCGGCATCAGGCAGGGCAGACCGCGGGAGGGGTCCCGGACCTCGACGCGGATCCAGCCGCGGCGGCGGCGCATCCGCAGGCCGAACACCCGGGCCCCGGTGTGCCGGACGGCGTTGCCGACGAGTTCGGAGACGAGCAGGACGACGTCCTCGGTCATCCTGGGGGACAGGCCCCAGTGGCGCAGCACGACCACCTGGGCCAGCCGGCGGGCGGTGGCCGCGGACTCGGGGCGGGACGGCAGCGGAACCTCCGCCTCCGTGGGATTGCCGAACAGTTCCAGCGCCTTCGCGGCCGTTTCGTCCTCGACCGCGGGCGACCAGCGCGCCGCGGCAGCACGGCTGTGTCCCCGCGGCTGTTCGATATCCTCCAGCCCCGCCATGCCCCCATCATGGCCGCCCGCACCGGGCCGCGGGGCCGTTCCGGGGGAATACACCCCCCGGAAGCGGTCATTCCGCGGCGACCCTCTGGCATATGACAGAGGCAGTTCGGAGGACGGGACAACCCGTCCGACCTGCGGCGAAGGGGCCGTTCACCGCCATCGGCGAAGTCCCTGACCTACGACGCTTAAGGTTGCGTTAAGGCTGCCATAAGTCGCCGCGCCGCCGGGCCCGGGTCATACACGCCGTCAATTGCAAGGGGGTCCGGCCGACTTTCCGGGATGACATTTCACCGGTCCGGGGTACGGCCCGTCCGCCGCCGTCCCACCCCGCCGAGCGATCACCCGCCCAGCGCCCCGCACCCAGCGATCCCCCGCCCAGCGGCCCCGCGCGCGGGGCACGGGACCTCAGCCGCTCAGCCCCGTGCCCCCGCGCCCCCGCGACCGCGGCCCCGCGACGCCGGACCTCAGCGGAACGTCGCCTTCCCGGGCCCCTCCTCGACGAAGCTGCGCATGCCCCGCTCACGGTCCTCGGTCGCGAACAGGCCCGCGAACCAGCCGCGTTCCACGGCGAGGCCCGTCTCGATGTCCGTCTCCAGACCGGTGTCGACCGACTCCTTCGCGGCGCGCAGCGCGAGCGCCGGTCCCCGCGCGAGCCTCGCCGCCCAGGCGTGCGCCTCGGTGTAGACCTCCTCCGGCGCCACCACCCGGTCCACCAGGCCGAGTTCACGGGCCTCGGCCGCCTTCACCATCCGGCCGGTGAAGATCAGGTCCTTCGCCTTGGAGGGGCCGATCAGCCGGGCCAGCCGCTGGGTGCCGCCGGCGCCCGGGATCAGGCCGAGCAGGATCTCCGGCTGGCCCAGCTTGGCGTTGTCCGCGGCGATCCGGAAGTCCGCGCACAGCGCCAACTCGCAGCCGCCGCCGAGCGCGTAGCCCGTGACGGCCGCCACCACCGGCTTCGGGATGCGGGCCACGGCGGTGAACGACTCCTGAAGTCCCCGCGCGCGCAGGACCATCGCCGTGTGGTCCATCGCCTGCATCTCCTTGATGTCCGCGCCCGCGGCGAACACCTTCTCCCCGCCGTAGATCACCACGGCCCGTACGTCCTCGCGCCGGGTCGCCTCCTCGGCGAGCTCCCTGAGCCGGTCCTGGGTGGCGACGTCCAGGGCGTTCATGGGCGGGCGGTCGAGGCGGAGGGTTCCGACGCCGTCGGCGACTTCGAGATTCACGGTCATGCGAGCAGGTTAACGGGGGCTAACGGGGTCGGCCGGGGTGCGGTCCGTCACAGGGCGGGCGGCGTCCGCGCGAACGGCCCCGGCGCCCGCCTCGCGGTGAGGAGGGCGCCGGGGCCGTTCGCGGGGGCAGGGCTGTCGCGGGCTACGACTTCCACTGCTTCCAGGGGATGTTCCAGCCGTTCAGGCCGTTGTCCGGGGCGACCGTGCGCTCCTTGCTGTTCTTCACGACCACCACGTCGCCGATGATCGAGTTCCGGAAGAACCACGCGGCCGGGGTCTTCGGGTCCCCTCTGCCCTTGACGTCACGCAGGCCCACGCAGCCGTGGCTGGCGTTGGTCTTCCCGAAGGCGTCGCCGCCCCAGTAGTTGCCGTGGATGAAGGTGCCGGACTCGGTCAGGCGGATCGCGTGCGGCACGTCCGGGATGTCGTACTGGCCCGCGTAGCCGACCGTCGCGCCGTTCATCCGGGTCTCGAGGAGCTTCTCCGTCATCACCATCTGGCCGCTCCAGGTGTCGTACCCGGGCGCGCCCGCGGAGATCGGGATGGTCCTGATGACCTTGCCGTCGCGCGTGACCTTCATCTTCTTGGTCTTCACGTCGACCACGGAGACCTGGCTGCGGCCGACGGTGAAGGTGGTCTTCCTGGCCTGCTCGCCGTAGACGCCGGGGCGGCCCTCGACGCCGTCGAGGTTGAGGTCGACCGTGACCTTGGTCCCGGGCTTCCAGTACTTCTCGGGGCGCAGGTCCAGCCGGTCGTCGCCGAACCAGCGGCCCGCGACCTCGACGGGCGGGTCGGTCTTGACGGTGATCGCCGCGGCGACGTCCTCGCGGTTGGTGATGCCCCGGTCGAAGCGGACGGAGAACGGCATTCCCACGCCGACCTTCGCTCCGTCCTCGGGGGTGAACCGGCCGGTGAAGGTGCTCTTCGGGGTGAGGGTCGTGAAGCCGGACTTCTCGGCGGTCCGTGTGCCGTCGGCGTTCTCGGCCACCGCGCGCACGGTGTACGCGGCCGCGGCGGCCAGGTGCGTGGACGGCGTCCAGGTGGCGCCGTCGCCGGATATCTTCCCGGCTATCGCCCTGCCCTTGCCGTCCTCGACCTGGACCTCGGTCAGCCGGCCGCGGGCGGCCGTGACCTTCAGCGCGCCGCTGGTGCCGACCGACTTCGCGCCGTCCTCCGGCGCTATGGACACCACCGCGCGGGGCGCCTCGGCCCGCGCCGCGGAGGAGTCGCCGTCCTTGTCGCCGCCCGGCGCGTCCGAACCGCCGCCCCCGCCACAGGCCGTGACGGCGAGCAGCAGCACCCCGGCGAGCAGCGCCCTCCCTTGCCGTCCACGCCTCCCGCGCGCGTCAACCGACGCCCCCGATATCGGCCGCACGTTCACGTCGCACACCCCTCCCCGGGCCGCTCCGACCCGCTCCCCCGCGCGTGAGCCGCGCTCGTCGGCGCATATTAAGCACAGGTCGGACGCGTCCGGCGCGGCGCGTTTGTCACCGTTCCGTTCCAACATCCACGGGGGGTCGGGCGAGCGCGCAACGCGCCCGCCCGTGCGGCTACTTCACCGCGCTTCCCGCCTTCCACCGCGTCCAGCCCATGTTCCAGCCCCCGAGGCCGTTGTCGGGAGCGACCTTCTTGTCCTTGCTGCGCACGACCTCGACCACGTCGCCTACGAGGCTGCGGTCGAAGAACCAGCCGGCGGGGGTGTCCGAGGCGCCGCCCTTGACGTCCCGGAGGCCCACGCACCCGTGGCTGACGTTGCTGCGGCCGAACACGGAGGCGTCCGCCCAGTAGTTGCCGTGCAGGAAGGTGCCGGAGTCGGTCAGGCGCATGGCGTGCGGAACGTCGGGGATGTCGTACTCGCCCTTGCCGTCGGCCTTCTTGAAGCCGACGGTGGCGCCGTTCATCCGGGTCAGCTCCAGCATCTCGCTGATCACCATCTTGCCGTTGTACGTGGTCGTGCTCGGCGCTCCCGCGGTCACCGGCACGGTCGTCAGCAGTTCGCCCTCGCGGCGGACCTCCATGGTGCGCCGTGCCGCGTCGACGACGGAGACCTGGTGGCGGCCGACGGTGAAGGAGAACGTCCTGGACTGCGCCCCGTACACCCCGGGCGCGCCCTCGACGTCGCGCAGGCCGAGGGCGACGGTGACCCGGGTGCCGGGTCTCCAGTACGTCCGGGGGCGGAAGTCGAGGCGGGTCCGGCCGAACCAGTGCGGGCGGATCTCCACGGCCGGTTCGGCGGTGACGCGCACCGCGCGCTCCACGGCGGCCCGGTTCGCGATCTCCCGGTTGAACCCCAGGGAGACGATCATGCCGGTGCCGACGGTGGAGCGGTTCTCGGGGGTGACGTAGCCGATGAACCGCTCGTCGGGGACGTACGTGGTGAACGTGGTGTGCCGGGCGCTGCGCCGCCCCCGGCCGTCGAGGGCCACCACGTCGACGGTGTACCGGGCGGCCAGCGCCAGCGCGGAGCCGTCGGGTTCCCAGCGCAGGCCGTCCGCGGACAGCCGCCCGGGGACCGGGGTCTCCCGGGCGTCCTGCGACCTGGACACCCGCACCGACTCCAGGCGTCCGCCGGCGACCCGGACGCGCAGGGGGTCGCCGGGGCGGACGCCCTTCGCGCCGTCGCCGGGGGTGACCCGGATGACGTCCTCGGGGGCCGGGGCCCCGCCCAGCATCCGGCCGAGCCCGGCGCCGCCGCCGTCCGCCGTGCAGCCGGCCAGCAGTGCCGCCCATGTCAGTACGGCGGCCAGTACGGCCCCCGCGCGCCGCGCGCGCCCTTGTGCATGCCTCACGGGGACCCCAACGACCGGGGCGGCCCCGGGGAAACGTGAGTGCGAGCCACGCGGTGGGCAGAACATGGGGGAGGACGACGCGACGGGGAGCCGCGGCCAGGGACGACCGCTGCTTCCCGCCCTTCGTGTGGGGTCCCTGAGCCGTGGGAGGCCGTCAGGTGTCGAGCGCAGCCGAGCAGGAGGCGGTGGCCGGGGCGGTCGCCGCCGATCAGGAGCGCCCGGCCGCCGCGGTGAACGGGGCGCGGCGCAGGGTGCCCGCGATGCCCGTGTGGCCGGGTGCGCAGACGCCGCTGGGCGCCCGCTTCCGGGTCGGGCCGGACGGCGTGGCGGGCACCAACTTCGCGCTGTGGGCGGGTGGGGCCGAGGCGGTCGACCTGTGCCTGTTCGACGAGCGGGGCAGGGAGACCCGGGCCCGGCTGGGCGAGCTGACGCACGAGATCTGGCATGGGTTCGTGCCGGGTGTCATGCCGGGGCAGCGCTACGGCTACCGGGTGCACGGCCGCTGGGACCCGTGGACCGGGGCCCGCTGGAACCCGGCGAAGCTGCTGCTCGACCCGTACGCGCGGGCGGTGGACGGCGACTTCGGGCTGCCCCCGGAGGTCTACGGGCATGTGCGCGACTGGCCGCAGCAGCAGGTCGCGGACACCGTGCGCGACGAGCGGGACTCGGCCCCGTACGTCCCCAAGGGCGTGGTCGTGCACGACGAGGCGCCGGGCGACGAGTGGCGGGAGGACCGCCGGCCCAAGACGCCGTGGGCCGACTCCGTGATCTACGAGGTGCATGTGCGGGGGTTCACCAAGCTGCACCCGGGCATCCCCGAGGAGCTGCGGGGGACCTACGCGGGTCTGGCGCATCCGGCGGCGGTCGCGCACCTGGTGAAGCTGGGCGTGACGGCGGTGGAGCTGCTGCCGGTCCATCAGTTCGCGCACGAGGACCACCTGCTGCGCCGGGGCCTGCGCAACTACTGGGGCTACAACTCCATCGGCTACTTCGCCCCGCACGCCGGCTACGCCGCCTCCGGGACGGCCGGCCAGCAGGTCGGCGAGTTCCGGCGCATGGTGCGGGCCCTGCACGCGGCCGGGATCGAGGTCATCCTCGACGTGGTCTACAACCACACGGCGGAGGCGGGCGAGCTGGGCCCGACGCTGTCGCTGAAGGGCATCGACAACCGGGGGTACTACCGGCTCCAGCCGGACGCCCGCCGGTACGCCGACTACACGGGCTGCGGCAACACCCTGCACGTCGTGCAGCCGCAGGTGCTGCGGCTCATCACGGACTCGCTGCGGTACTGGGTGACCGAGATGGGGGTGGACGGCTTCCGCTTCGACCTGGCGGCGGCGCTGGCCCGCTCCCTGCACGACGTCGACATGCTGTCGCCGTTCCTGGCGGTGATCGCGCAGGACCCGGTGCTGCGCCGGGTGAAGCTGATCGCCGAGCCGTGGGACGTGGGCTCGGGCGGCTACCAGGTGGGCGCCTTCCCGCCGCTGTGGACGGAGTGGAACGACCGCTACCGGGACGCCGTGCGGGACTTCTGGCGCGGCGCGCTGCCCGATGTGCGCGACCTCGGGTACCGGCTGTCGGGGTCGAGCGACCTGTACGCGTGGGGCGGGCGGCGGCCGTACGCCTCGGTCAACTTCGTCACCGCGCACGACGGCTTCACGCTGCGCGACCTGGTGTCGTACGAGCGCAAGCACAACGAGGCCAACGGCGAGGGCGACCGGGACGGCACCCACGACAACCGCTCCTGGAACTGCGGGGCCGAGGGCGGCACCGCGGACGAGGAGGTGCTGGCGCTCAGGCGGCGGCAGCTGCGGAACCTGCTGACGACGCTGCTGCTGTCGACGGGGGTGCCGATGCTGGTCGCGGGCGACGAGCTCGGGCGCACCCAGCGGGGCAACAACAACGCCTACTGCCAGGACAACGAGGTCAGCTGGCTGGACTGGGGGCTGCTGGAGGAGCCGGGCTGGCGGGCGCTGTTCGACCTGACGGCGCGGCTGATCGGGCTGCGCCACCGCCATCCGGTGCTCAGGCGGCGGGCGTTCTTCTCGGGGCGGGCGCACTCGGCGGACGGTCTGCGGGATCTGGCCTGGTTCACGGCGGAGGGCGCGGAGATGACCGAGCGGGACTGGTACGCGCCCGCGGCCACGCTCGGCATGTATCTGTCCGGCCGGGACATCCCGGGCCGGGACGAACGGGGGGCGCCGGTCGTCGACGACAGCTTCCTCGCGGTGCTGCACACCGGTGACGGGCCGGTGGGTTTCGTCCTGCCGGGTCCGCCGTGGGCGCACGCGTACGAGGTGGTCGTGGACACCTCCCGGGAGGAGCAGGACCGGGCGCCGGGCGTGGAGCACCCGGCGGGTGTGACGGTGACCGTGCCGGCGCGGGCGGTGGTGCTGCTGAGGGTGCTGGAGCGGGGCGCGGCGGGCCCGTGAACCGGGCCGGGCCCGGCCCCCGCGGTCGTACACGCGCTCGAACACGCAGGTCGTAGGACCAGCGGCCGAGTGCGGCCCGGCCGAAACTCGGTGGGCAGTGTCAGTGGCGGTCCGTAGGCTCGCTGCTGATGGTGACGACACATGCGACCCCCGAGGACAGCCCCGACCGGTCCGCCGTGCGCACGCTGCTGCGGCTGTGGCCCTACGTACGGCCCGTGCGCGCGCGGATGGTGTGCGCGGCGGCGGTGGCCGTCGTCGCCTCCTGCCTGGCGCTCGTCATCCCGCTCGTGCTGAAGTGGATGGTGGACGGGCCGGTCGCCGACCGCGACCCGGCCGGCGTGTGGCTGGGGGCGCTGTACCTGCTGCTGCTCGGCATCGTCGAGGCGCTGCTGTTCGGGCTGCGGCGCTGGCTGGTCGCCCGGCCGCTGGCGGGGGTCGAGGCGTCGATGCGGGCCGCGCTCTACGCGCGTCTGCAGCGGCTGCCGGTGGCGTTCCACGACCGCTGGGCGTCGGGGCAGCTGCTGTCGCGGGCGACGACCGATCTGATGCTGCTGCGCATGTTCCTGGCGTTCCCGCTGACCTTCCTGCTGGTCAACAGTGTGACGATCCTCGTCGGTGTGATCATCATGCTGATCCAGGACTGGACGCTGGGTCTGGTGATCCTGGTCCCGGCGGTACCGGTGATCGTGACCTGCGTGATCTTCGAGCGGCGGTACGCGTCGGTGGCGCGCCGCGCGCAGGACCAGGTCGGCGATCTGACGACGGTGGTCGAGGAGAGCGTCCTCGGCATCCGCGTCATCAAGGGCTTCGGGCGCCACCGCAGTCAGGCGCGGGCGTTCCGGGAGCTGTCGCGGACGCTGCGCGGGACGGAGCTGCGCAAGGCCCGGCTGCTCGCGGCGATCTGGGGCGTCATCGTGACGCTGCCGGAGCTGGCCATCGGCGCGGCCCTGGTGCTCGGCACGGTGCGGGTCGCGGACGGCGAGCTGTCGGCGGGCACCCTGGTGGCGTTCCTGTCGACGGCGCTCGCGCTGCGCTGGCCGGTGGACTCGATCGGGTTCCTGCTGGCGATGAGCCAGGAGGCGGCGACGGCCACCGAGCGGTACTTCGAGGTCATGGACGCCGCGCCGGAGAGCGACGGGCACCAGCCCGCGCGCGCGGACGGCGAGGAGCGCGCGGACGGCGGGGACGGCGGGCACCTCGGACTGCGCTTCCACGACGTGGCGTTCCGCTACCCGGACGCGCCCGGCGACTCCGCGCCGCTGCTGGAGCGGGTCGACCTCCACATCCGTCCCGGCGAGTCGATGGCCCTGGTCGGCGCCACCGGCAGCGGCAAGACGACGCTCACGGCGCTGGTCCCCCGCCTGCACGAGGTGACCTCCGGGCGGATCACCCTGGACGGCCGGGACATCGCCGCCATGCCCCGCGAGGAGCTGCGGACCCTGGTGGCGGTCGCGTTCGAGGAGCCCACCCTGTTCTCGGCCGGCGTGGCGGACAACGTTCTCATGGGGGCCGCCGAGGGCGCCGGGGAGGCGGATTTGGAGCGCGCGCTCGGCGTCGCACAGGCCGCCTTCGTCCACGACCTGCCCGAGGGCGCCGCGACCCAGGTCGGCGAGCAGGGCCTCAGCCTCTCCGGCGGCCAGCGCCAGCGGCTCGCGCTCGCGCGGGCGGTCGTGGGCCGCCCCCGGTTCCTCGTCCTGGACGACCCGCTGTCCGCGCTCGACGTGCACACCGAGGCCGCGGTCGAGGCCGCCCTGCGGGACGTGCTCGCGGAGACCACCGCCCTGATCGTCGCCCACCGCCCGTCCACGGTCCTGCTCGCGGACCGGGTCGCCCTGCTGTCCGGGGGCCGTATCACCGCGGTGGGCACCCACCGCGAACTGCTGCGCACCAGCACCGAGTACGCCCATCTCATGGCCGGGACCGAGGAGGCCCACCGATGACGGCGACGACCGCCACCGCACCGGACCGGGAACAGCCGGCCGAGGAGCCCCGCGGACCGCAGGACCCGTTCGACCACGACGTCCTGCCCACTCCCCCGGGCGCCACGGGCGCGCTGCTGCGCTCGCTGCTGGCGCCGATGAAGGCACGCGTCGCCCTGACCGTCCTGCTGCTGCTGCTCCAGCAGGCGGCCGTGCAGTCGGGCCCGCTGCTGGTGGCGTACGCCATCGACGCGGCCGTCCCCGCGTTCCGCCGCGACGACATGGGTCCGCTGCTCGCGGTCGCGATCGGCTACCTCGTGTGCGCGCTGGCCTCGGGCGCACTGCAGTACGCGTTCATCCTGGCCTCCGCCCGGGTCAACCAGGACGTGCTGCTCGACCTGCGCGGCCGCATCTTCCGGCACGCGCAGGCCCTCAGCGTCGACTTCCACGAGCGCTACACCTCGGGGCGGCTGATCTCGCGCTCCACCACGGACGTGGAGTCGCTGCGCGAACTCCTCGACGAGGGCCTCCAGGAACTGGTCACCGTCGTCCTGTCGTTCGTCTACATCGCGGCGCTGCTGCTGTGGCTCGACCTGGGGCTCGGCGCGGTCGCCGTGGCGTCGTTCGTGCCGCTGTACCTCCTGGTGCGGCTCTACCGGCGGCGGGCCGGGCGCGTGTACACACTGCGCTCCACGGCGATCGCCGCGGTGATCGTGAAGTTCGTCGAGACGATGAACGGCATCCGGCCGGTGCGCGCGTTCCGCCGCGAGGCCGCCAACGACGCCGGGTTCCGCGTCCTGAACTCCCGGCACGAGCGCACCAACGGCGACGCCCTGCTGGAGATGGCCCGCTACGTCGTGGGCTCGCGGCTGGTCGCCAACACGGCCGTCGCCGCGATCGTGCTCTGGGGCGCCTACCGGGTCGCGGGCGGCACGCTGGCGCTCGGTGTGCTGGCGGCGGCCGTGCTGTACCTGCGGCGGCTGTACGACCCGATCGACCGGCTCGGCATGTTCCTCAACTCCTACCAGTCGGCGGCGGCCTCCCTGGAGAAGATCGCCGGGCTGCTCGCCCAGACGCCGTCCGTGCCCGAGCCGGCGCGGCCGCGGCGGCTCCCGGAGCGGGAGGGCGAGCACCCCGGGCGCGAGGTGGTCTTCGACGGTGTCCGCTTCGCGTACCGCACCGGCGGGGAGGTGCTGCCGCGCTTCGACCTCACGCTGCCGGCCGGGCAGACGGTCGCGGTGGTCGGCTCCACGGGCGCCGGCAAGTCGACGCTGGCCAAGCTGCTCGCCCGGTTCTACGACCCGACCGACGGGCGGGTCCTGCTGGACGGGGCCGACCTGCGCGAGCTGGCCGTGCCGGAACTGCGGCGCGGGGTGGTGATGGTGACGCAGGAGGCGTTCCTGTTCTCCGGCACGGTCGCCGACAACATCGCCCTCGGGCGCCCCGACGCGACCCGCACGGAGGTCGAGTCGGCGGCGAAGGCCATCGGCGCGCACGACTTCATCAGCGCGCTGCCCGACGGCTACGACACCGACGTGCGCAAGCGGGGCGGCCGGATCTCCGCGGGGCAGCGCCAGTTGGTCGCGTTCGCGCGGGCGCTGCTCGCCGATCCGGCGGTGCTGATCCTCGACGAGGCGACCAGTTCGCTGGACATCCCCGGCGAGCGGGCCGTGCAGCGCGCGATGTCGACGGTCCTGCACGGGCGTACGGCCGTGGTCATCGCGCACCGGCTGTCGACCGTGGAGATCGCGGACCGGGTGCTGGTGATGGAGCACGGCCGGATCGTCGAGGACGGCCCCCCGGCCGAACTCGTCGCGGGCACGGGCAGATTCGCCGACCTGCACCGCGCGTGGCGCGACAGCCTGGCCTAGGGCTGTGGCCGGGAGGGTTCACCGGCTCGCCCTGCCGGCCACCGCACTAGGGAGGACGCGCGAGTCCCGCGGTGTCCGGCGTTGCGCTCTCGCCGTGCCGGACACCGCGTCGGACCCGCTCGACACGCCCTGGCGGAACCGCTCGTCGGGTGTCCGCCGCCGCGCGGGGAACGTGGCCGCGCGCGACCCTGAGCACGGTACGGGCGAATCCCGGCGGCACGTCACAGGGGGCGGCTCCGCTCAGATCTCCAGCGCGCCCTCTATGCGCTTGAGCGCGTGCCGGGCCAGCGCCAGGTTGCCGCGCGAACGGTCCAGCGCGAGGTAGAGGAAGAAGCTTCCCTCGCTGCTGCTCAGGGGGCGGATCACGTGGTACTGCGCGCCGAGGGTGATGAGCATGTCCTCGATCGAGTCCTCCATCCCGAGCAGTTCGAGCGTACGGGTCTTGGCGCGGACCACCTCGGTGTTGCCCGCCGCCGCCACTTCCAGGTCCAGCCCCTGGCCACCGCCGAGAACGCCCAGCGACATGCCGCTCTCGTAGTCGACCAGCGTGACGCCGAGGGCGCCCTCGATAGCCATGGCTTCCTTGAGCGCGGTCTCGATGTTCATGGTCAAGCCCTTCGTTCGTGCGATGGCGCAATTTCATGGAAAGTTCAGAATTTGAGCGACCTGCACCCTGTCCTGATCCTTTCGGCTTAAAGTACTGTGCTTTTTGTTGTCCTGTGAAGCATTGGTGAAGGTGAGTCCTGTTGTCATCAGTTGAGACCTCCCTGGGCGGCCTGCTGGAGTTGCCGGGCGTGACCGGAGTCATGCTCATCGACTCGGTCACGGGACTGACCTACGGCGGCGCCGGGACGAACGCCCCGGATCCCGTCGAGTGCGGCCGCATCACGGCCGTCGTCGGCAACGGGCTGAACGCGGCGGGCGCGCAAGGTGAGTTGGAGAGCATCGTCATCACGGGGTCCGACCGCCAGCTCGTCATCGCCACCGTGCCCCGGCAGGGCGATCCCCTGCTGCTGACCGCGGTGCTGGAGCGCGGGCGGGCGAATCTGGCCCTGGTCCTGCGCCGTCTGAACAACTACGCCGCCGAGGTGACCGGATGAAGGCCGCGAACACCGTCCCGCGCAATCTCCCCGCGCTCCTCGCCGCACTGCACGAGGAGGAGCGCGACGCGGCGGTCACCGTCGAGGGCACCCCGGGCGGCGTCATCCACCTGCGCCGCGGCGGGGTCGTCGCGGTGGACACCCCCGGCGCTCCCAGCGCGGAGTCGACTCTGCTGAAATCAGGGCGAGTCGAGGACAGTGCCTGGGCGGCGGCATGCGCGGCGGTCGGCTCCGGCGGCGGCACGCTGTCCGAAGAGGTGAGCCGGCGCGGCCTGTTGAGCCAGGAGGAGTTCGAGGTCAGCTGTACGGCGGCCCTGTTCGACGGCGCCTTCGCACTCGCCCTGGGCGCCGCGGCCGAGTGGGAGGTACGCGAGCCGTCCCGGCTCCTCGTCGCGGCCCGCGCGTTCCCCCCGCACCTCGTCACCTCCGAGACCACCCGCCGCCTCGCCGTCGTCAACGAACTCTGGGGATCGGCCACGGACCTGGCCCGCACCCGCGTCCGCAGGACCAAGGCCCCCGCGGCGCGCCTCCTCCCGAGGCACGCGGCCGTCCTGGAGGCCGCGAACGGCCGCCGCACCCCCCGTGACATCGCCTTCGCCCTGGGACGCGGCACGTACGCCGTGATGCTCGACCTCGCCCATCTGCGCTCCCTCGGGCTGGTCGGCCAGGACGCGCCACCGCCGCCGCCGGGGCGGCCCAGCACCGCCCCGCGCGTGCCCGACGCGCGGACGGAGTCCCCGGAGCCGGCGGCCCCGGCACCGCTTCCGCAGCGCTCACCCGGAACGCACCAGCCGCCCCGATCGGCCACCGCGTGAACCCGCGGCGGCGCAGGGCCTCCAAGCGGCGCAACCTCGCCCTGGCCCGGCGGCTGAGGCTCGCCCGCACCCGTGCGGGTCCGCGCCCACCGCTGACACCGCCGCCCACGCACCGACCCGGCGCCGGCCCACCGCCACCCGCGCACCGACCCGGCGCCGGCCCACCGCCACCCGCGCACCGACCCGGCGCCGGCCCACCGCCACCCGCGCACCGACCAGGCGCCGACCCACCGCCGGCGCCGCTGCCCACGCGCCGACCCGGCACGGCACTCGACCGACCGCCCCTCGCGACGAATCCCACCGATCAACCCGAGACAGACCTCCTCCTGCGCGTCCGCGCGGGTCTCGCAGGACTGCTCTGAACCACGCTGGACCACGCCACCGCCCACAAACCGGGGAAGCCCATGCCTGAGATCCACCAGCCCGAACCGCTCGTCGAGGTGCTCACGGCACTGCGTGAAGGCGTGATGGGGGTCAGCGAGACAGTCGTCTCCACCGTCGACGGACTCCTGGTCGCCGCCGACGTCGACGCCGTGCACGCGGAGTCCATCGCGGCCCTGTCGGCCGCCACTCACAGCCTCGCGCTCCGCATGGCCCACGAGGCTGGCGGTACCGGCCTGCGGGACGTCACCACCCGCAGCGCGGACCGGCACGTGGTCGTCCAGGCGATCAACGACCGGGCCCTGCTCACCATCCTGGGCGACGACGGCCTGGACCTGAACCGCCTCCAGCACGACACCCACACGACGCTGGAACACCTCGCGAAGATCCTGGCGGGTGACACCCCGCGCTGACGGCACCGTGTCAGCCCACGCGGCACCGTCACGCGCGACGGCGGGCCCCGCACGGGGCGGAGCCCAACCGCTGGGGAACACACGTACGGTGACGGGCTCGGGCCGGGCGGTCGCGCCATGCGCCCGGTCCGGCGCCGGTCCGGGCCGTTCACCAGCCACGCGCCGCGTACGCCGAGTCAGCGTCCGCGCACGGACAGCGGACAGCGGACAGCGGACAGCGGACAGCGGACAGCGGACAGCGGACAGCGGACAGCGGACAGTACATGTCGCCGAGAGTGACCATGGGGCGCGTCAGAAGCGGTACGGGGTGACGGCGCGCGCGACGGGCGATCCACGTCCGGGACTCCAAGGACCGGCGGGGCCCGAACCCGCCCTCTCCCCCACCGCGTGGCACGACTTCGTCGACTACGCCGCCCAGAACCGGGCTTCACACCCCGCCCCGTGCCGGACACCGCGGATTCCCGGGCTCCGGCGGCACCGCTCGGCACCGTCCGCGACAACTCCAGGATCGCCGCGCCGTCCGCGACGGACGGGGAGCGGCCGTCCTGAGCAGGGGATCTATGCTCGGTGGCGGAGGAGACGGTGGTGGAGATGCCTGCCACGCCGGAGAAAGCCACAGCAGAAAGCCGCGGTCCATTGAACTTCTGGTCGATCTACCAGCACGGCTTCGCGCGGGTCGCCGCGTGCACGGGCCACACCGTCATCGCCGATCCGCACGCCAACGCCGGGACCGTGCTGCGCCAGGCGCGCGCGTGCGCGCAGGAGGGAGTGGCGGTCGCCGTCTTCCCCGAGCTGGGCCTGACCGGCTACTCGATCGAGGACCTGCTGCTCCAGGACGCGGTCCTCGACGACGTGGAGCGGGCGCTGCGCACGGTGGTGGCCGGGTCGGCCGAGCTGCTGCCGGTGCTGGTCGTCGGCGCCCCGCTGCGCCACCGCCACCGGATCTACAACTGCGCGGTGGTCGTGCACCGGGGCCGCGTCCTCGGCGTGGCGCCGAAGTCGTACCCGCCGAACTACCGCGAGTTCTACGAGCAGCGGCAGATCGCCTCCGGCGACGGCGAGCGCGGCGGGACGATCCTGGTCGGCGGCGAGGAGGTCCCGTTCGGCGTGGACCTGCTGTTCGAGGCGCGGGACGTGCCGGGCCTCGTGCTGCACGCGGAGATCTGCGAGGACATGTGGGTGCCGGTGCCGCCGAGCGCGGAGGCGGCGCTGGCGGGCGCGACCGTGCTCGCCAACCTCTCCGGCAGCCCGATCACGGTCGGCAGGGCCGAGGACCGGCGGCTGCTGTGCCGGGCGGCGTCCTCGCGCTGCCTGGCGGCGTACGTCTACTCGGCGGCCGGACTCGGCGAGTCCACGACCGACCTGGCGTGGGACGGCCAGACCATGATCTACGAGAACGGCGCGCTGCTGGCCGAGTCGGACCGCTTCCCGCTCGACGACCAGTACGCGGTGGCCGACGTGGACCTGGACCTGCTGCGCCAGGAGCGGCACCGGACGGGGACGTTCGACGACAACCGCCGTACCCACGGCGCCCGCACCGGTGACTTCCGGCGGGTGCCCTTCCTGCTGGAGCCGCCGTCGGCGGACCTCGGCCTCAAGCGCCGGGTGGAGCGCTTCCCGTTCGTGCCGGCCGACGCCGGCCGCCTGGCCCAGGACTGCTATGAGGCGTACAACATCCAGGTCGCGGGGCTCCAGCAGCGGCTGGCCGCGATCGGCGGCCCCAAGGTGGTCATCGGGGTGTCGGGCGGCCTGGACTCCACGCACGCGCTGATCGTCGCCGCGCGCGCGATGGACCGCGCGGGCCGGCCGCGCAGCGACATCCTCGCCTTCACCCTGCCGGGCTTCGCGACCAGCGACCACACCAAGGGCAACGCGCACCGGCTGATGAGCTCGCTGGGGGTCACCGCCGCCGAGCTGGACATCACGCCGACCGCGCGGCTGATGCTGGAGGAGATGGGCCACCCGTTCGCCTCCGGCGAGCCGGTGTACGACGTCACCTTCGAGAACGTCCAGGCGGGCCTGCGCACCGACTACCTGTTCCGGCTGGCCAACCAGCGCGGCGGCATCGTGCTCGGCACCGGTGACCTCTCGGAGCTGGCGCTCGGCTGGTCCACGTACGGCGTCGGCGACCAGATGAGCCACTACAACGTCAACGGCGGGGTGCCCAAGACGCTGATGCAGCACCTGATCCGCTGGGTCATCGGCAGCGGCCAGTTCGACGAGGAGACCGGCCGGACGCTCGCGGCGATCCTCGACACCGAGATCAGCCCGGAGCTGGTGCCGGGCGAGGAGATGCAGTCGACGGAGTCCAGGATCGGCCCGTACGCGCTGCACGACTTCACGCTGTTCCACGTCCTGCGGTACGGCATGCGGCCGTCGAAGATCGCGTTCCTGGCGTGGCACGCCTGGCACGCGGCGGACGGCGGGGCCTGGCCGCCGGGCTTCCCCGCGGCCAAGCGGGTCGCCTACGACCTGGCGGAGATCCGGGGCTGGCTGGAGGTCTTCTGCCGCCGCTTCTTCGCCTTCGCCCAGTTCAAGCGGTCCGCCATGCCGAACGGGCCGAAGGTCTCGGCGGGGGGTTCGCTCTCGCCGCGCGGCGACTGGCGCGCGCCGTCCGACGGCAACGCGGCGGTCTGGCTGCGCGATCTGGAACGGATCGGCGAGGCGCTCGACGGATAGTCCCGCGGCGGACGCGCGGGCCGGGCGCGGCGACGGACCGGGGCG
>NZ_AGBF01000039.1 GCF_000225525.1 Streptomyces zinciresistens K42
ACCACGCCGGAGACCTGCTGCTGGAGCAGCAGCGTGACGTAGTCGGCCTCGGAGACCCCGCCCTTGGTCTGGGTGCACAGCACGGGCGTCAGGCCCAGTTGCGCGAGCGCGCCGCCGATCACCTCGGCGAAGGCCGGGAAGATCGGGTTCTGCAGTTCGGGGAGCACCAGGCCGACGAGCCGGGCCCGTTCGCCGCGCAGCTGGGTCGGCCGTTCGTAGCCGAGGACGTCCAGGGCGGAGAGCACCGCCTGCCGGGTGGCCTCGGAGACTCCGGGCTTGTCGTTGAGGACCCGGCTGACCGTGGCCTCGCTGACCCCGACCTTCTTCGCCACTTCAGCAAGTCGTCGCGTCATACGCGCAAGAATAGCGCAAGAAACGCAAACCGTTTGCGCTGCCGGTCGATCGCGCCTCAGCGATCCCGACGGGCGGCCCACAGGCCGCGGACATGTCCCAGATGCCGGGTCATGACCTCGCGCACGGCGGCCTCGTCGCGGGCGACGAGCGCGTCGAGGAGTTCGAGGTGCTCCTCGGCGGACGCCAGCAGCCGGCCCGCCTCGACGAGGGCGGTCAGCCCGTAGAGGCGGGAGCGCCCGCGCAGGCCGCGTACCACCTCGACCAGATGCGTGTTGCCCGCGAGGGCGAGCAGGCCCAGGTGGAAGCGGGTGTCGGCCTCGACGTACGCGATGAGGTCACCGGCGACGGCGGCGTGCACGATCTCCCGGGCGGCCGGGCGCAGCGCCTCCAGGGAGACCGTGTCGGCGGTCGCGGCCAGCCCCACGACGGTGGGGATCTCGATGAGCGCGCGGATGTGGTTGTACTCGTCGAGCTGCTTCTCGGAGACCGCCGTCACCCTGAAGCCCTTGTTGGGGACGGTGTCGACCAGTCCTTCCTTGGCGAGGTCGAGCATCGCCTCGCGCACCGGGGTCGCCGAGACGCCGAACCGGGCGGCGAGCGCCGGGGCGGAGTGGACCTCCCCGGGGCGCAGTTCACCCGCGATCAGCGCGGCCCGCAGGGCGTCGGCGACCCGCTCCCGGTAGCTGCTGCGCCGGCCGCCCAGGGAGGGCAGCGCGGGAGCGGCGGCGGTGGACGGGGCGCCGGTGCGCTGGGCGGTCATGCGGGCTCTCCTGGCGGGTGCGGTGCGGGCGTGCGGCGGGTGGTCGGTCGGGGCCTCGGCCCGGGGCCGGTGGAGGTGCCGTCCGGCCGGGGTGGCGGGCCGGTCGGGGTGGCGGGCCGTGCCGGGGTGGCGGGCCGTGCCGGTGCAATGTCACGCGCCACCGGGGTCCATTATCCCGGTGCATCCCGGTGGCGCGTGACGCCCGCGTCCTACAGGACGAACCCGGCCGGGAACGGATCGCTCGGGTCCAGCAGGTACTGCGCGGTGCCGGTGATCCACGCCCGGCCCGTGAAGCTGGGCAGCACGGCCGGGCGTCCGCCGACCTCGGTGGTGCCGAGGAGGCGGCCGGTGAAGCGGGTGCCGATGAAGGACTCGTTCACGAACTCGGTGTCCAGCGGGAGTTCGCCGCGCGCGTGGAGCTGCGCCATGCGCGCGCTGGTTCCGGTGCCGCAGGGCGAGCGGTCGAACCAGCCGGGGTGGATCGCCATCGCGTGCCGCGAGTGGCGGGCGGTGGCGCCGGGGGCGATCAGATGGACGTGGTGGCAGCCCCGGATGGACGGGTCCTCGGGATGGACGGGCTCCTCCTCGGCGTTGATCGCCGCCATCAGCGACAGCCCGGCCTTCAGGATGTCGTCCTTGCGGCCGCGGTCGAAGGGCAGCCCGAACCGCTCCAGCGGCAGGATGGCGTAGAAGTTGCCGCCGTACGCCAAGTCGTAGGTCACCGTGCGCCCGTCGGCGAGGGTGATCTCGCGGTCGAGGGCGACGGCGAAGGACGGCACGTTGCGCAGGGTGACGGCCTTCGCCGCGCCGTCCTCCACGGCCACCTCGGCCACGACCGGCCCCGCCGGGGTGTCGAGCCGGATCACGGTGACCGGCTCGACGACCTCGACCATGCCGGTCTCCACCAGCACGGTCGCCACCCCGATCGTGCCGTGCCCGCACATCGGCAGATAGCCGGAGACCTCGATGTAGACCACGCCCCAGTCGCAGTCGGGGCGAGTGGGCGGCTGGAGGACCGCGCCGCTCATCGCCGCGTGGCCGCGCGGCTCGTTCATCAGCAACTGCTTGATGTGGTCGTGGTGTTCACGGAAGTACAGGCGCCGCTCGTTCATGGTGGCGCCGGGGATCGTGCCGATGCCGCCGGTGACGACACGGGTGGGCATGCCCTCGGTGTGCGAGTCGACGGCGTGCAGGACGAGTTTGCTGCGCACTGGCCGGTCTCCTTCCGCGCTTACGCGAGCCCCGCGGCCACGGCCCGTTCGGTCGCGGCGCGGACGGCGGCCTCCTGCTCGGGCAGCAGCGGCACCCGCGGCGGCCGGCAACGTCCCCCGTGGCGGCCGACGATGTCCATGGAGAGCTTGATCGCCTGCACGAACTCGACCTGGGAGTCCCAGCGCAGCAGCGGGTGCAACTGCTCGTAGAGCTTCTTCGCGGTGCCCAGGTCGCCGGCCGCGGCGGCCCGGTACAGCTCCACCGACGCCCGAGGGAGGGCGTTCGGGTACCCGGCGACCCAGCCCTTCGCGCCGGCGACGGCCAGCTCCAGCAGGACGTCGTCCGCGCCGATCAACAGGTCCAGTTCCGGAGCGAGTTCGGCGATCCGGTAGGCGCGGCGGACATCGCCGGAGAACTCCTTGACGGCGTGGATCAAGCCCTCGCCGTGCAGCTTCGCCAGCAGTTCGGGCACCAGGTCGACCTTGGTGTCGATGGGGTTGTTGTACGCGACGACGGGGACCCCGGCCCCGGCCACCTCCTCGTAGTGGGCGAGGACGGAACGCTCGTCGGCGCGGTAGGCGTTGGGCGGCAGCAGCATCACGGACGCGCAGCCGGCGTCGCGGGCCTGCTCGGCCCAGCGCCGGGACTCCGCCGAGCCGTACGCGGCCACCCCGGGCATCACCCGCGCGCCGCCGACGGCCGCCACGGCCGTCTCCACGACCTTCGCCCGCTCGTCGGGGGTGAGCACCTGGTACTCGCCGAGGGAGCCGTTGGGTACGACGCCGTCGCAGCCGTTCTCGACGAGCCACGCGCAGTGCTCGGCGTACCGTCCGTGGTCGACGCGGAGGTCGTCGTCGAAGGGGAGCGCGGTGGCGACGAGGACGCCGCGCCAGGGCCTGATCTCGGTGTCGGTCATGGGAACTCCCTCTTCACAGGATGGTGCGCAGGAGATGGGTCGTGTGCTGCGTGAGATGTGGTGGGTGAGATGCGGTGGGTGAGATGCGGTGGGTGAGATGCGGTGCGCGTGAGTGGTGGCGTGGTGGGACGGGGCGCGGTGAGATGTGGCGCGGCGACCCGGTGAGATGTGACATTGCATCGTTCCGCGCGTCGTGCCCAGGACCGCTCGCCGCCGCCGGGGTGCCGGGTCCCGGCGGGCCGGTGGCGGACCGGCCCGGAGGCCGGCCGCTCAGCCGCCCGCGCCCGCGGCCCGGCCATCGCCCTCCCCCTGGTCTTCGGCCCGGCCACCGTCCCCGCCCGCGTCCTCCCCGGCGCGTGCCAGCACGCCGAGCGGTACGGGACGGGCGAAGGGTCTGCGGGACGGGGTGAACGCGCAGCCGGCGAGCCCCGCGACGGCGGGCGCGCACATCCGGCCCTGGCACCAGCCCATGCCGGCCCGGGTCAGCAGTTTCACGGTCCGGACGTCGCCGGCGCCCAACTCCCGGACGGACGCCCGGATCGCGCCCGCGGTGACCTCCTCGCAGCGGCAGACCACGGTGGCGTCGGTGACGCGTTCGCCCCAGCCGGGCGGCGGTGTGTACACGGCGTCGAGCACGGCGGAGAAGGCGCGCAGCCGGGCGCGGGTCCGCGCGGCTTCCGGCCACGCGTCCGGGCCGGGCGGGGCGCCGAGCAGCCGGGCGGCGGCCGAGCGGCCCGCGATGTGGCCCTCGGCGAGCGAGAGGGCCGCGCCGCCGACGCCGGTGCACTCCCCCGCGGCCCAGACGCCGGGCACGTCGGTGCGCTGCTCGTCGTCGGCGTGCACGGCCGGGCCCGCCAGCCGGCAGCCGAGGGCGTCGGCGAGATCGGTGTGCGGGAGCATGCCGTGGCCGACGGCCAGGGTCGCGCAGGCGATGCGGCGCGCGGTGCCGGGCCTGGTCCGGCCGCCCGCGTCGAGCGCGGCGACGGTGACGGCCTCCAGGCGCTCGGTGCCGTGCGCCTCGACGACGGTGTGCCGGGTGAGGACCCTGACACGGTGGCGGAGCAACTGCCCCGCGTACAGGGCCCCTTCGGCGAGTTTTCCGGGCTGGGCCGCGAGCGCGCGGGCCTGGCGCGGCAGCGCCCCGGGGTCGGCCGACTCGACCAGCGCGCGCACGTCGACCCCGGCCGCGGCGAGCCCGGTGGCCACGGGGAGCAGCAGCGGGCCGGTGCCCGCGACGACGGCGGTGTTCCCGGAGGTCACGAGTCCCGCCTTGAGCATGGCCTGGGCGCCGCCCGCCGTGACGACCCCGGGCAGGGTCCAGCCGGGGAACGGCAGCACCGTCTCGTGGCCGCCGGTCGCGAGGAGTACGGCGTCGGCGCGCACCTCGGCCGGGTCGCCGCGTCCGGGGCCGGTCAGGGCGTGCACGGTGAAGCCGCCGTCCGGCGCGCGCTCGGCGAACCAGACGTGGTGCTCCCTCGCGTGGCGGACGCGGCCCGCCGCGATGTGCCGGGCGAGCCCGTGCCGCAGGCGTGCGAAGGTGCGCCACTGGTGGTGCAGGGCCTGGGGCCGGCGGGCGCGCAGTGCGGCGGCGGGCTGCCGGTAGAACTGGCCGCCCGCCTCGGGCTCCGCGTCCAGCAGGGTGACGCGGACGCCGCGGGCGGCCGCGGCGAGGGCGGCGGCGAGTCCGGCGGGCCCGGCGCCGATCACGGCGAGGTGCGGGGCGTCGCGCCCGGGGCAGCGGTCAGTCATCGTGGCCCGTCCCCCGCTGGGTGCGGATGGCGTCGCCCGGGTGCAGCGGCGCCAGGCAAGCCCGCTGGTTGGGGCGGTCGTTGAGGGTGACCAGGCAGTCGAAGCAGACTCCGATGCCGCAGAAGACGCCGCGTGGGCGGTCCTCGCCCCGGGTGCCGCGCCAGGAGGTGATCCCGGCGCTCCACAGCGCGGCGGCGACGGTCTGTCCGGGGAGGGCCTCGATCTCCCGGCCGTCGAGGGTGACCGTGAACGCCGGACCCGGTCGGGCGTCGGCGAGTTCCAGCGGGGTCCTCATGCGCTCTCCTCGGTGAAGCGGTCCGGGCGGAAGGGCGCCAGGTCCAGGTCGGGCGGGTGCCCCGTCAGCACCTGGGCGATCAAGTGGCCGGTGGCGGTGGCGAGTCCGATGCCGGCCCCCTCGTGGCCGCAGGCGTGGTGGAGGCCGGGGACGCGCGGGTCGGGGCCGATCGCAGGCAGGTGGTCGGGCAGGTACGGGCGGAAGCCCAGGTAGGCGCGGAGGGCGTGGACGTCCGCGAGGAACGGGAACAGCCGGGTCGCGCCCGCCGCCAGGGCGCGCAGGGCGGGCAGCGAGTACGTCCGGTCGAAGCCGACGCGTTCGCGGCTGGCGCCGATCAGGACGGGGCCCGCGGCCGTGCCCTCGACGACCGGGGAGGTCTGCAGGGCGGCGGAGTCGCTGGCGACGTCTGCCACGTAGTCGGCGGCGTAGACCTTGTGGCGGACCCTGCGCGGCAGGGGCTCGGTGACGAGGACGAAGCCCCGGCGCGGGAGGACGGGGAGGTGGGTGCCGGCCAGTGCGGCCAGGTCGCCGCCCCAGGTGCCGGCCGCGTTGACGACGGCCGGCGCGAGGAGGTCGCCGCGGTCGGTGCGCACGCCGCGCACCGCGCCGCCCGGGGTGCGCAGGACGGCGGTGACGGTGTGCCCGGTGAGCAGCCGGGCGCCCGAACCGCGGATCAGGTGGGCGGCGGCGAGCGCGGGCATGACCTGGCTGTCCTGGGGGTAGTGGACGCCGCCCGGGAGTCCGGGCGCGAGATGGGGTTCGAGGTCGTACAGGGCGTGCGGGGCGAGCGGTTCGGCGAGGACCCCGGCGGCGCGCTGTCCTTGGGCGAACTCCTCCAGCGCGGTGAGTCCCCCGGTGGAGGACGCGACGACGACGCCGCCCTTGGCCTCGTACTCGACGGCCGTGCCGAACTCCTCGGCCAGCCCGGCCCACAGGCCGGTGGACAGCAGGGCGAGAGCGAGTTCGGGGCCGGGTTCCTTGTCGGAGACGAGGAGGTTGCCCTCGCCCGCGCCGGTGGTGCCGCCGGCCACCGGTCCGCGGTCGACGAGGATCACGTCCAGGCCCGCGCGGGACGCGTACAGGGCGCAGGCGGCGCCCACCATCCCGGCTCCGACCACCACGACGTCGCAGGTCAGTCCCTTGCTCACGACAGTACTATGTCACACACCACTCGGGGACGGAACGGTCCGACGCCATGGCGCACGAGAGAGCCGCCCACGCTCCACCGCGCACACGGGGCGGACGGCCCGAGCCCCGACCGCCCCGCGCACGGGGCGGACACCCCGGCCCACCCTTCGCCCCGCGCACGGCGACGGACGGCACGACGGCCGCTCGCGCGCGGTGTCCCCCGGTGTACGGGCACACCGCGCGCGAGCGGCCGTCGTGAGGAAGCGCGGGTCTCCCGCCGCGTCCTGACGGGGCGCCGTCGGCGACCTGAACGCCGACGGTGCCCCGTTCAGTCCTCGGAGGCGGGGACCACGCGCAGGTGTGAGGCGGGACGGCGGGGCCCGCCGGTCCTGGGCCGGTCGCGGCGTGCCTCGCGCGGCACCAGCGTCAGCCGGGTGTACCCCAGCTCCTGGAGGGATCTCGGTGTCTCGTCCACGATCCGGCACTCGGTGGGACCGCGGCGCGGGTCGGGGTGCAGCAGCGGGAGCACCGCGCCGTCCTGCGCCACAGCACGTTCGCCTACCGCGCGGATCCAGTGCGGCAGGCCCTGCCGGTAGGCCGCCTCCATGATCGGGTCCTGGGCGATCTCCCGGCGGATGGCCTGGAGCCCGCGGTCGTGGCCGCGGTGCTCCAGGGCGGTCGCGAACTGGGCCAGCATCGGCAGGCACCAGTTGGACTCGTGCTCACCGAGGACGGTGCCGGCGTCCGGGTGGAAGAGCACGAAGCGCAGGAAGTTGTCGCCGGGCATGGCCGTCGGATGCGGGCCCACGCCGCGGAAGAGCGACGCGAACGCGGCGTTCGACAGGACGACGTCCCAGCGGTGGTCAAGGACCACCGAGGGGAAGGGCACGGCCTCCACCAGCGCGGCGTAGTCCCGCAGATAGGCGCGGGCCTCGGGACTCTCGGGGACGGGCCGCGGTACGGACCGCTGCCCACCTGCCTGATATGCCATCGGGAGGTCACCCCTCTTGCCTATGCGGCCTTCTCGCGGCGCCTTGATCCTGGTGCCCCCGCCCGAGTCGTGTCAACTATCGTGGCATTCCACGACGGTTGACGGCTGAAATTGGCCACAGTTGTGGCGAGACCTGGATGTGCGTTCGAACTACCCGGTAATCTTCCCTGAGTTCACGGCAACCGCTTGTGAGAAGCCTGTGAGAGACGTAGGAGATCTGTCGGTGACGGATGGCTTCGAGGGTCCGGGCACCACGGTGACGGCTGCGCTGCCGGCCGTCGTCGCCCGCGTCACCGCGCTCGCCGACCGGCTCGGTGTACCGCACGCGGAGGTCTTCGAGCCCGGCAGGCTGTCCGTGGCCTCGGGCGTCCCGGAGTCCGTGGTGAAGGCGCTGCTGAGCGGTCGCCCCGCGGGTGAACCCGATGTGCAGGCCCGCTTCCTCCAGCGGCTGGACCTGCTGCGGCGCACCCGCCTCAAGCCCAACGGCCGCAAGTACACCCAGCAGGAGATCGCCGACGGCGCGGGGATGTCGCGCCAGCAGGCGGGCGCCCTCATCAACGGCGACCGGCGTCCCACGATGGAGCACTGCGACGCCGTCCAGCGCTTCTTCCGCGTGCACGCCGGATTCCTCACGGCCGAGGACCCCGAGGCGCTGGAGGGCGCCCTCCAGCGCGCGGAGCAGGATCTGCTGCAGCGCCTCGCGGAGCGCGAGGCCGCCCAGGCGGCGGAGGACCCGCTGGAGCGGCTGCTCCAGGACCACGGAGTGCGCGGTATCGCCTGGCGGGCCGCCCAACTGCCCACCGACCAGCACCGCGACAAGGTCGCGGAGTGGCTGGACATGCTCCTGGAGAGCGTCAGGCGGCCCGAGTCGTGAACCGGGGAGAACGGGAGACCAGTGGGCATCGGTAGGGAAATGCGCCGCCTGTGCGGCGAGTTGGTCGCGGAGCTGACGCTCGCCGCCCCCGCGGCGCCGGAGAAGCTGTACGGCGCCCTGTGCGACGCGATGAGCAGACGCCGCGGCCGTCCCGTCCACTTCCGTACGGCCGCCTTCCCGCCGGGTACCGCGAGCGGACTGTGGCTCGACATGGCCGACCAGGACCTGGTGGTCATCGAGGAACGCACCGCTCCCGACCACCAGCTGGTGATCCTCGGCCACGAGCTGTGGCACATGAAGGCCGGGCACTGCACCCACAGCATCGAGGGCGCCACGGTGGCCGCCCGGCTGCTGGACGACGAGGCGGACCTGCGCTCCGCGGTCCTGAAGGTCGCCGCGCGCGACCACTTCGACCGGGCCGAGGAGCGCGAGGCGGAGAGCTTCGGCCTGCTGCTGGCCAGCAAGTGCCGTACCTGGCTCGCGGTTTCCGCCGCGCGGGGGCAGCGCGACCACCTGGCCGGACGCATCGAGGCGTCCCTCGGGTACCTGGGGCCCCAGGGCTGATCCGGCACCGCGGCGCGGCGGCGGGACCCGATTGTCAGTGGGGGACGGCAAGCTGGTGGTGCGCCCTGCCTGCGGGGCGTGACGCGACGACGCCGAGCACCCGGGGAGAGCCGACCGATGCCCACCGCCGTACTGACCGACCGCGAGCGCACCGCCGTCCGGGCCTACCTGCGCCTGATGCACACCGTACGGGCCGCCTTCGACGCCCCCGCGGGACCGGACCGGCCGCCCGTGGTGCCGCCCGCCGTGCTCGCCGAGGCCGAACAGGCCCTGGCGGAAGCGGGGTTGACGGGAAACGAGGAGTCGTTCTTCCGGCTGCTGTCGAGCTGGTGCCCCGCGCGGCCGTGACGCGCGGGCGCCGGGCGCGGCAGGCCGCCCGCAGGACACGCCCGGCGGGGGCCCTCAGCCGTGCGGCACGCTCACCGCGGTCGCCACCAGCCCCCGGGCCACCGTCCAGCGCCCCTCGAAGACGTCGAGCCGGCGGCCGCCGACGAGCGGGCCGGGCACGAGGAGCCGGGCCCGCAGCGCGCCGCCGAGTCCGGGTCCGGGGTCGGCCCGCACGTCGATGTCGGCCTCGGAGAAGTCCAGCCACTTCCCGGTGAGGGGGAACCACGCCTTGTAGACGGACTCCTTGGCGCTGAACAGCAGCCGGTCCCAGTGGACGCCGGGGCGCGCGTCGGCCAGGGCACGCAGCCGCAGCGCCTCGGCGGGCAGCGAGACGGCGGCCAGGACGCCGTCCGGCAGGGGCTGGTGGGGTTCGGCGTCGATGCCGAGGGAGGCCAGCTCGGTGGCGCGGACGAGCGCGGCGGCGGCGTAGCCCTCGCAGTGGGTCATGCTGCCGGCCAGCCCCTCGGGCCAGCCGGGGGCGCCGCGTTCGCCGGGGAGCACGGGCCGGGGCGGCACGCCGAGCTTCTCCATGGCGCGGCGGGCACAGCCGCGGACCGCGGTGAACTCGCGGCGGCGCTTGTCGACCGCCCGCGCCACGACCGCCTCCTCCTCCGGGTAGAGGACCGTGTGCTCCGGTTCCCCGTCGCCGAAGGTCTCCACGGCGACGACCGGGTCCGGCAGCAGTTCCGCGATCACCTGGACCCGTCCTCCCGGGGCAGGATGCGGCGCAGTCGGCCGGGCGGGCCGGGGCGCTTGCGCCACTCCCTGGGGTAGCCCACGGAGACCTCCTCGAAGCGCACGCCCTCGTGCCAGGTGGTGCGGGGGATGTGGAGGTGGCCGTACACCATCGCCTCGACGCGGAAGCGGCGGTGCCAGTCCGCGGTCAGCCGGGTGCCGCACCACATGGCGAACTCGGGGTGCCACAGCACGTCGGTGGGGTGCCGGTCCAGCGGATAGTGGTTGACCAGGACGGTCGGCAGGTCCTCGGGCAGCGCGGCGAGCCGTCGCTCGGTGGCGGCGACCCGGGCCTCGCACCACGCCTCGCGGGACGGGTGGGGGTCGGGGTGCAGCAGGTACTCGTCGTTGCACACGATCCCGGTCCCGTGGGCGTACTCCAGGCCCTGCGCCTTGGTCGTGCAGCCGGCGGGCAGGAAGGAGTAGTCGTACAGCAGGAACAGCGGTGCGACGGCGACCGGGCCGCCGGGGCCGTCCCACACGGGGTAGGGGTCCTCGGGGGTGAGCACGCCCAGCTCACGGCACTTCTCGACCAGGTGTTCGTAACGGGCGGCGCCGCGCAGCGTCACGGGGTCCTTGGGGTGGGTCCACAGCTCGTGGTTGCCCGGTGCCCAGACGACCTTGCGGAAGCGGCCCGCGAGGGTCTTCAGGGCCCAGTCGATGTCGGCCACGGTCTCCGCGACGTCCCCGGCGACGAGCAGCCAGTCCTCGTCCGTGCCGGGGCGCATCCGCTCGACGAGGGCGCGGTTCTCCTCGTAGCCGATGTGCAGATCGCTGATGGCCAGCAGCTGTGCGGTACCACCGACCGTCGACGCCACGCCGTGCCCCTTTCCGCATCCGCGGACCCGGTCCGGTCGGATCCGATCACCGGAACGACACCACGAGAACACAGGTCGCGTTCACCGTACAAGGTGTCGCGTCGCCGCGGGCGGAGCCGGTCGGGAACGGTCCACCATTCCGTAACACCGACGTTGCACGGGGCACCCCTCGCACGCCGTATGATCGCCCCAACACCGCTGGGAAACCCCTTTCGCAAGGGGCGGTTCGGTGACCCTTCCTCCTCCCTGTCCGGGCTCGGGCGCGCTCCGCCCTGCCCGCGTACCCCGAAAGGACGGCCCTGCATGGTCTCTCGCGTACGCGTCTGGCTCAACCGCACGTACGCGGAGAACGTGTTCTTCATGGAACAGCTGCGGAGAAATCCCAGCGACCGGGCCGTCGAGATCCACGCCACGCACGCGGACCCCGACTCCCCCGTGCTGGCCGCCGCCGACACCGCCGAACCGGAGCCCGAGGGGCTCTCGCCCGCCGCGTACGTCGAGTACGCCCTCGCGCAGTGCCGGCGCCGCGGGATCGACGTGTTCGTGCCCCGGCTGCACCAGGCCGCGATCGTCGCCCACCGCGCGGAGTTCGAGGCCGTGGGGACGGCGCTGCTGGCACCCCCGCCGCAGGCCGTGGCGGTCTTCCAGGACAAGGTGATCGCCTACGAGGCCGTACAGGCGATCGGGGTGCCGGTGCCGCCGTGGCGGCGGGTGCGTGACGCGGACGAACTCATCGCCGCGGTCGAGGAGTTGGAGGCGGGCGGCCATCGGGCGTGCTTCAAACCGGCGTCCGGCGCGGGCGGTGTGGGTTTCCGGGTGATCACCCGTTCGCCCTACTCGCTGACGCATCTGAGCGGCTTCCCCACGCCGTACGTGCAGCTGGACCTGGTCGTGGACGCGCTGCGGCGGGCCGACGAGCCGGTGGACTGGATGGTGATGCCGCGGCTGGAGCAGCCGGAGGTGTCGGTGGACTGCCTGACCGGTCCCGACAACCGGGTGCGGCTGGCGATCGGGCGGGTCAAGAACGGCCGCAGGCGCGCGTTCACCCTCCAGGAGCAGTGGCTGGAGCCTGCCCGGCGGATCGCGGAGGGGTTCGGGCTGCACCATCTGTCCAACATCCAGTTCCGGATGTTCGGCGGGACGCCGGTGCTGATGGACGTGAACACCCGGCCGGCGGGCGGGCTGCACCAGCTGTCGCTGTGCGGGGTCAACGTGCCGTGGCTGGCCGTCCAGCTCGCGCTGGGCGAGGACCCGGGCGAGGTGGTCCCGCCGTTCCTGGGCCAGGACTACACGGTGGTCTCGGGGCCCCGCCCGCTGCGGCCCGCGTCCCTCGCGCAGGAACACCGGCAGGAGCACCCGCAGGAGACGCAGCCGCTGCTGCCGGCCGTACCGGTCCCCGCGCCCGTCCGGACGGTCGAGGCCGGGGCGGCGCAGGCCCTGCCGCTCTAGAAGCGTCCCCCCGGGGCTTCCCGTCATCGGTATGGACCAATCCGTGCGTCAGAACTTGACAGCGGAATTGGTCCATACCAATTTGGTCCGCGCGCCTCTCAGCACCTGTGCACTCCCGAACACCCCGCTTTTCCGGGGGAGATCACGTGCGCGACCAACCTCTCGGGCGTCTCGGACGCCGGTTCCTCGCCCTGCTCGGCACCACTGCTCTCGCGCACGGCGGGGCCGTCGCCCTGCCGGGCACCGCCCACGCGGCCGACATCCTCGCCACCCCCGGTTTCGAGTCGGGCGGACTCGCTCCGTGGTGCTGCGCGGGCGGCCTCGGCTCCGTCGTCTCCTCCTCCGTGCGGGCGGCGGCACCAAAGCCCTTGCGGGGGCGGCGAGTTCGAGTGGCAACGCCCGCTGCTCCCAGACCGTGGCGGTGCAGCCCGGCACCGCCTACGCCGGTCGGTCAACTGCGACCGGCCGTGCGCGGGCGGCGGCGTGACGAGCAACTGCTCGGGCATCGACCGGAGCACCCGGCAGTTCACGTCCATCATCGCCGGGTTCACCGGCTGATCCGGCCGCGGCATCCCTCGTACACCCTTCCGGGAGATTTTTTCCGGGAGGGTGTATCAAGGTGCCCGCCGCGCGCTCTAACGGAGGGAAGGGCACGGGGGAAGCACCCGGGGGTGGGGGAACAACGGGGGAACCACGGGGGAGCACGGGGGATTTCGGGCCGGTCGGCCGCCGTCGGGGGGACGGCGGCCGGCCGGCCCGAAGTGCGTCCGGGGCGGCGCTCAGGAGCGGCCCGCGCCCCGGTAGACGGCCAACTCCCCCGCCAGTTCGACGGCGAGGACCGTGGCGTGCGGGTCGAGGTCGTCCGGGCCGGGCGGATCGATCCACAGCACACCGGGCGTGTCGTGCAGGCCGCCGGTGATCCGGTGCGCCAGCTCCCTGCCGCTGCCCAGCACCGTGACCCGGCGCACCCCGCCGAGCAGCCCGCGGACGTTGATCTGCGCGCGCGGGGCGTCGAAGAGGATCAGGTACAGGGTGCGGCCGTCCTTCGAGAGGGTGCTCGGGCCGTGGTGGTGGCCGGGCGGCAGGCCGCGCCGTGTGCCGTACACCGCCTCGGCGTGCCGGGCGATCCAGTCGCCCAGCCCCTCCAGCCGCGCCACGTGTTCCGCCGGGATCGTGCCGTCCTCTCGCGGGCCCACGCTCAGCAGCAGGTTGCCGCCGCCCGCGATGGTCTCCGTGAAGTAGCGGATCAGCTGGTCGACGGACTTGTGGTTGCGGTCGTGGTGCTGGTGCCCCCAGGAGTCGTTGACCGTCAGGCACAGCTCCCACGGGCCCTCGGGCGGCACGACGGGGGCGCCCTGCTCGGGGGTCGCGTAGTCGCCCTCGCCGAGCATACGGGCGTTGAGTACGACGTCCGGCACCTCGGAGCGGATCAGCGCGGCCAGTTCGGGGATGCGCCACTGCTCCTCGCTGCGCTCCCACTCTCCGTCGAACCACAGCAGGTCGGGCCGGTAGCGGGTGGCCAACTCCCTTACCTGGCCGTCCCGGTGGGTGAGGTAGCGGGCCCAGGCCGCGGGGTCCTCGTGTCCGGGCGCCGGCTCCGAGTACGGGTTGTCCGTGAGCTCCGGCGGACGGTCGGGGCGGCGCGCGGAGGCGTAGTCGGGGTGGTTCCAGTCCGAGTGGGAGTAGTAGAGGCCGACCTTGAGCCCCTGCTCGCGCAGGGCGTCGGCATAGCCCGCGATCAGGTCCCGGCCCACGTGCAGTTCGCCGTGGGCCGTGTCCCACAGGGCCACGCCGTCGTGGTGGCGGCTGGTGAGGACGGCGTACCGGGCGCCGGCCCGTGCGAAGAGCCGTGCCCAGGCGCGTGGTTCGTACCGGGCGGCGGTGAAGCGGTCGAGCTGGGACATGTACCGGTCGTGGGGGACGACGCCGTCGTAGAACGACCAGGACTCCGCGACGCCGTCCACGGCGTAGATGCCCCAGTGGACGAATATCCCGAGCTTGGCGTCGGTGAACCAGGGCTGCATCGGCATCTGTTCAGCTCCCGTCGGCGCGGCGCAGGCGCAGGCGCAGGGTGAGGATCTGGAACGGACGCAGGGTGATGCCGACGGCGCCGTCGGCGGTGAGCGGGGTGTCCTGCCCCAGGGGGCGCTCCAGCAGGTCGGTCGCCTGGGCGCCCGCGAGCGCGAAGCCGGTGCGCAGCACGCCGGTCGCGCGGCCGCCGCCGCACTCGTAGAGGCGGACGACGACGTCGCCGGAGCGGTCGTCGGCGAGCTTGACGGCCTCGACGGTGATCCCGGCCCCGGTCACGGAGACCACCGGCTCGGGGGCGCCGGCCGCGTCCGCCACCCGCAGCGGCAGGTTGAGGGCGTATCCCTCGGCGACGGCGTCCTCGATGGTGGCGCCCGGCAGCAGGGCGTAGGTGAAGCGGTGCCCGCCCTGGTCGGCCTCGGGGTCGGGGATGCGCGGGGCGCGCACGAGGCTGAGGCTGACGCGGGTCGTCGTGCCGCCGTCCTCGCGGACGGTGCGGGTCACGTCGTGGCCGTAGGTCGCGTCGTTGAGGACGGCGACGCCGTAGCCGGGTTCCGCGACATGCACCCAGCGGTGGCCGGAGACCTCGAAACGGGCCGCCTCCCAGCTGGTGTTGGTGTGGGTGGGCCGCTGGACGTGGCCGAACTGGATCTCGGCGGAGGAGTGCGGGGCGCGCACGTCGACCGGGAAGCCCGCCTTGAGGATCTTCTCGGTCTCGTGCCAGTCGATCTCGGTCTCGAAGTCGATCCGCGGGCTGCCGGCCCGCAGCGTGATGGTCTGGGTGAGCGTGGAGCCCTTGCCGAAGGCGCGGGTGACCCGGATCGCGCCGATCAGCGGGTCCTGCTCGACCACGGTCACCGACCGGGCCTCCAGCAGGTCGCGGTAGCGGTTGCGGTAGTGCTTGTCGATGTCCCAGGCGTCCCAGTAGTTGGGCAGGTCGGTGTGGAGCCGGAGCAGGTTGCCCGGTTCGGCGAGGACCTCGCGGCCGGCCCGCAGGTCGAACACGGAGGACAGGGTGCCGTCCTCGGCGACCTCGACCCGGACCAGTCCGTTGTCGAGGACCCGCCCGGAGACCGTCACGGGGTGTTCGGGGTGCAGCGGGGTGAGCGGCGCGCTGCCGCCGGCGGGGACCGCGACGTACGCGGGGGCTCCGCCGGCGGTGCGGACCACCTCGGCGCGGGGATACGGGCTGGTGTTGAAGACCCGGGGCGCTCCCGTCCCCAGGGCCGCGACGGCCTCGGCGGTCAGCGCCTCCAGCTCCTCGGCCACGCGGGCGTATTCGGCCTCGGCCTCGCGGTGCACCCAGGCGATCGAGGAGCCGGGCAGGATGTCGTGGAACTGGTGCAGCAGGACCGTCTTCCACAGCCGGTCCAGCCGCTCGTACGGGTAGCTGTGGCCCGGCGCGTGCAGTGCGGCGGTCGTCGCCCACAACTCGGCCTCGCGCAGCCGGTGTTCGCTGCGCCGGTTGCCCTGCTTGGTGCGGGCCTGGGAGGTGTAGGTGGCGCGGTGCAGCTCCAGGTAGAGCTCGCCGTTCCACACGGGGGCGTCCTCGTACTCGGCGCGGGCCTTGGCGAAGAACGCGTCGGGATGCTCGACGACGACCTTGGGCGAGCCCTCCAGGTCGGCGAGGCGGCGCGCGCGTTCCATGATCTCGCGGGTGGGACCGCCGCCGCCGTCGCCCCAGCCGAAGGGGGCGAGGGAGCGCGTACCGCCGCCCTTCTCGCGGTAGTTGCGGACGGCGAGGGCCATCTCCTCGCCGCTGAAGCGGGCGTTGTAGGTGTCGATCGGCGGGAAGTGGGTGAAGATGCGGGTGCCGTCGATGCCCTCCCACCAGAAGGTGTGGTGGGGGAACTTGTTGGTCTGGTTCCAGGAGATCTTCTGGGTGAGGAACCACTCGTTGCCCGCGAGCTTGGCGAGCTGCGGGTAGGCGGCGGTGTAGCCGAAGGAGTCGGGCAGCCAGACGCCCTTGGTCTCGACGCCGAAGTGCTCGATGAAGAAGCGCTTGCCGTGGATCAGCTGGCGGGCCATGGCCTCGCCGCCGGGCAGGTTGCCGTCGGCCTCCACCCACATGCCGCCGACCGGCACCCACTGCCCCTTCTCGACGGACTCCTTGATGCGGGCCCACACGTGGGGGTAGCTGTCGCGCACCCATTCGTACTGCTGGGCCTGGGAGCAGGCGAAGACGAAGTCGTCGTACTCGTCGGCCAGCGCGGTGACGTTGGAGAAGGTGCGCGAGGTCTTGCGCTTGGTCTCGCGGACGGGCCACAGCCAGGCGGAGTCGATGTGCGCGTGGCCGACGCCGGAGACGGTGTGCGCGCTGGCGTGCGCGGGGCGGGCGAGCACCGGGGCCAGCACCGCGCGCACGGCGCTCGCGCTGGCGGAGACGTCGTCCAGGTCGAGGACGTCCATGGCCCGGTCCAGGGCGTGCAGGATCTCGTGGCGGCGCGGCTCGTGCTCGCCGAGGTGGACCATGAGTTCGCGCAGCACCTGGAGGTCGAGGTCGAGGTGCCAGACCTCCTCGTCCAGGACGGCGAGGTCGGCGCCGCGGAAGGTGTAGAGGGGCGCGTCGCCGGCCGTGAGGATGTCGCCGAGCGGGGTCGGGGCCGCGAAGTCACCGGCCAGGATGTCGGGGTTGGAGGCGGCCTCGACGAGGTAGTGGACCTCCTCGCCGCCCGCGACGGGGTTGCCGACGGGCACGTACTGGTTGAGCGGGTTGACCGCCTTCAGGGGCCTGCCGTCGGGCAGGTGCACCAGGGCCTCGGCCTGGTTGCCGGGCCAGTCCCCCACGAAGCCGAGGTCGATGACGGCCTCGACGCGCCGTCCGGCCCACGCGGCGGGCACCCGGCCGCGCATCCGGAACCAGGTGGTGCCCCAGGGCGGGCCCCACGGGGTGTTCATCGCGAACGGCTCGTAGCGGGCGGCGGCCGCCTCCTCGAAGGGGACCGGCTCGCCCGGCGCCTGCCAGGCCGCGACCTCGAAGGGGACGGTGGCCGCGTAGACGGCGGGCTTGACGCGCTGGTGGTGGACGCGCTCGACGCGTTCCTCGATGCGGCGGCGTTCGTCGTGCATCACGGTCTCCAGGAAGGGCGCGGAAGGGAGGGAGGGAGCGGGGGCGGGGACGGGAGCGGGGCAGGAGCTAGCCGAGGTAGGCGAGGCCGGGGTGGACCCCGGTGTAGCCCTCGACCAGCCTGCGGGCGACGTGCACGGAGTCGACCAGCGGGTGCAGCGCGAAGGCGCGCACCGCGGCGGCCCGGGAGCCGGACTCGGCGGCCGTGAGCACCTCGCGCTCGACCGCCTTCACGGAGCAGACGAGTCCGGTGGCGTGGCCGGGCAGCGGGGACACGGCGAGCGGGTGGGCGCCGTTGGCGTCGACGAGGCAGGGCACCTCGATGACCGCGTCGGTGTCGAGGACGGACAGGGTGGCGCGGTTGCGGACGTTGAGGATCAGCGTGGCGCGCTCGTCGCGGGCGATGGCCCGCATCAGCGCCAGCGCCACCTTCTCGTAGCCGCCGGAGAGGTCGTCGGCCTCCCGCTCGCCCGCGCCCGCGCTCTGCCGGTTCTCGGACATGTAGGTGGCCTCGCGCTCGGCGCGGGTGCGGTCCCAGGCGGCCAGGGCGGAGGCGTCGCCGCGGCCGGCCTCCGCGTAGAAGCGGGCCTGCTGGTCGCGCAGGAAGGCGCCGCGGGTCCGCTCGGCCTCCTGGTAGGCGCGCACGGTCTCGCGGTTGAAGTAGTAGTAGTGCAGGTACTCGTTGGGGACCGCGCCCAGCGAGCGCAGCCAGTCGGCGCCGAAGAGCCTGCCCTCCTCGAAGGAGCCGAGCAGGGCGGGATCGGCGAGCAGCCGCGGGAGTTCGTCGCGGCCGGCGACGTGCAGGCCGCGCACCCAGCCGAGGTGGTTGAGGCCGACGTAGTCGATCCACGCCCCGGCCGGGTCCTGCACGCCGAGCACGCGGGCGATGCGGCGGCCGAGGCCGACCGGTGAGTCGCAGATGCCGATGACGCGGTCGCCCAGGTGGCGGGACATGGCCTCGGTGACCAGTCCGGCGGGGTTGGTGAAGTTGATGACCCAGGCGTCCGGCGCGAGGCGGGCGACCCGCCGGGCGATGTCGACGGCGACGGGGACGGTGCGCAGGCCGTAGGCGATGCCGCCGGCGCCGACCGTCTCCTGGCCGAGGACCCCCTCGGCCAGGGCGATCCGCTCGTCGTCGGCCCGGCCCCGCAGGCCGCCGACGCGGATGGCCGAGAAGACGAAGTCGGCTCCGGTGAGCGCGGTGTCGAGGTCGGTGGTGGCGGTGACCTCGGGGGCGTCGGGCACCCCGGCGGCCTGTTCGGCGAGTACGCGCGTCACCGCGGCGAGCCGGCCGGCGTCGAGGTCGTGCAGCACGACCCGGGTGACGCGGCCCTCGGCGCGGTCGGCGAGCAGGGCCCCGTACACCAGCGGGACGCGGAATCCGCCGCCGCCCAGAATCGTCAGTCTCACGTCTGCACCTCTCCCGCCACCACGACCTCGACGCCCGCCTCCCGCAGGGAGGTCCGCGTCGCGTTCTCGACCGGTTCGTTCGTCACCAGCACGTCCAGTTCCTCGGGACCGCACACCCTGGCCATGCCGTGCCCGGGGAACTTGGCCGCGTCGGCGAGCAGGACGACCCGGTCACCGGCCTTGATCATGGCCCGTTTGACCGGCACCTCCACGACGGTGGTGTCCATGACCTGCCCGCCGGAGCGCACTCCGCTGGTCCCGAGGAAGAGCCAGTCGGCGTGCAGCTGGCGCAGGTTGTCCTCGGTGAGGAAGCCGACCAGGGAGCGGTACTCGCGGCGCACCATGCCGCCGAGCAGCACCAGTTCGATGCCCTCGTCGTCGGCCAGTTCCTCGTAGACGACGAGGTTGCTGGTGATGACGGTGAGGCGGCGGCCGTGCAGCTGGCGGGCCAGCCGGAAGGCGGTGGTGCCGATGTCGAGCAGCACCGACTGCCCGTCCGCGATCAGGCCGGCGGCGTGCGCGGCTATGGCGTCCTTCTCGGGTACGCGCATCTCGGCGACCTCGGCGAAGGGCTGGTCGCCCTCGTCGGCGACGGCGCCGCCGTGCACCCGGGTGAGCAGACCGTCCTCCGCCAGTTTGACCAGGTCGCGCCTGATCGTGGCCGGGCTCACGCCCAGTTGCTCGGAGAGGTCGGTCACGGCCGCGGGGCCACCGGAGCGCAGGGCCCGCAGGATGAGGTGGTGTCGTCGTTCTGCCAGCACGGCGCGAACACTACTCGTCATCTTCAATCATCGCCATGCTCATTTCTGCTCGGGTATTGACCAATCTCGTTTGGGCAGCGCACGATTCCGGTCACCGAAATGAAGAGTTCTGACGAGCCCGCCCAGGCGCCGGGGACCGCCGCGCCCCGCGGGCCCGGGTGCTCCCGAGGAGAGGACGGCGCCGTGGACGACGACCGGCCCGACGTGCTGCTGACCGGGCTGCTCTTCTACGACCTCGTCCTGACGGGGCTCGGGAGGCCGCCCGCGCCGGGTGAGGAGATCTGGACGGGCGGCATGGGCTGCGGCCCCGGCGGCATCGCCAACCTCGCGGTGGCCGCCGCCCGCTTCGGCCTGCGCACCTCGCTGGCCACGGTGTTCGGCGACGACCTGTACGGCGCGTACCTCCGGGACGTGCTCGGCCGCCAGGAGGGCCTGGACCTCACGCGCTCGCGCACCGGGGACGGCTGGCCCACCCCCGTCACCGTCTCCCTCGCGTACGGCTCCGACCGGGCCCTGGTCACCCACGGCCAGGAACCGCCGTACTCGCAGGACGCGCTGATGGCCGACCCGCCCGCGGCGCGCACCGCCCTCGTGCACCTGGAGGCCGAGCCGCGCGCGTGGCTCGCCGGGGCCGCGGCGGGCGGCACCCTGGTCTACGCCGACGTCGGCTGGGACCCCACCCGGCGCTGGTCGACCGATCTGCTGGAGCAGCTGTCCCTGTGCCACGCCTTCCTGCCCAACGAGGCGGAGGCGATGGCGTACACCCGCACCGCGGACGCGCACGCCGCGCTCGGCGCCCTGGCCGAACTGGTGCCGGTCGCCGTCGTCACCCGGGGCGGCGACGGGGCCGTCGCCGTCGACCAGACCACGGGCGAGTACGCCGACGTGCCCGCCCTCGACATCGATGTCCTCGACGCGACCGGCGCCGGCGACGTGTTCGGGGCGAGCTTCGTCGCGGCCTCGCTCGGCGGCTGGCCCCTGGAGGAACGGCTCAGGTTCGCCGTCCTGGCCGCCGGACTGTCCGTACGGCACCACGGCGGCGCCCTGGCCGCGCCCGGCTGGTACGGCGTCGACGCCTGGTGGCGCTCGCTGACCGACCCCGGACTCAGACGCGCGTACGGCTTCCTGGCAGACCGGCTCCCCGCCCGGGTGGGCCCCCCGGTGGCGCATGCCCCCGTGACCCCGCCCGCGTGGCGGAACTGACCTCCCCCACACCCCTGATGCGACGTCCCGAAAAGATCCGAAAGGCGGTGGGGGCTGTGCGGCTCTCACGAAGAGGTGTGCTGCGCGCGGGCCTGGCCGGTACGGCCGCCACGGCGCTCGGCGGCCTGACGACCGGCTGTGCCGTTCCGACCGGCTCGACCGGCCGGAACATGGTCCTGTGGTACTGGAGCGGCGGACTGGGCGACTCGGTCGTCAAGAGCGCCGCGGCACGCTACGAGGACTCGGTGCGGCTGAAGGCCGTCCAGATCGGCGGCTACTACCGCTCCAAGCTGATCACCACGATGGCGGGCAACGCCAACATCCCCGACATCGCCGGGCTCAAGGGCGAGGACATGGCGTCCTACCTGCCGAACTCCGACCAGTTCGTGGACCTCAGGACGCTCGGCGCCGACCGGCTCAAGAGCCGGTACCTGGACTGGAAATGGCAGCAGGCCGTCGCGCCGGACGGCAGTCTCATCGGCTTCCCGATCGACGTCGGACCGGTCGTGCACTACTACCAGCCCGCCGTGTTCGAGCGGGCCGGCCTCGCCTCCGAACCCGCGGACGTCTCCCGTGAACTGAACACCTGGGAGAAGTTCTTCGCGGCGGGCGAGCAGTTGAGGAAGCGGGTACCGGGCACCCGCATCCTGACCGACGTCAACAGCGTCTTCGAGATGTCGATCGGCCAGGGCACCACCCGGTTCGTCGACGAGGACCGCACCTTCATCGGCGACGGCCCGCGGGTGCGCGCCTGCTGGGACCGGGCCGTGGAGGCGAAGCGGCGCGGGATCGTGTCCAACATCGTGACGGGCACGCCCGACTCGATCGCGGCCACCGAGAAGGGCACGCTGCCCAGCCAGCTCAACGCCTCCTGGGCCGCGGGCGACCTCAAGCTCGCCTACCCGAGGACCAAGGGCAGGTGGCGGGTGGCGGCCTGTCCGGGCGGCCCGTCCAACGTCGGCGGCTCCTTCCTGGCGATCACCAGGGCGTGCCGCGAACCGGAACGCGCCTTCGAGATCATCACCTGGATGCTCGACGCGGACAACCAGGCCCGGGGCTTCACCGAGGCGGGCCTGTTCCCCTCGACCCCGGCGTCGTACCGCGCGAAGAGGCTGCGCCAGCCGGACCCGTTCTTCGGCGGCCAGATCACCATGGACGTCTTCGGACCGGCCGCCCAGCAGATCCCGGTCGCCTTCAACAGCCCCTACGACGTCGCCCTCGGGCAGCCGATCAGGGACGAGATCAAGAACGTCGGCGTCCTCGGCAAGGATCCGAAGACCGCCTGGGAGGACGCCATGAAGTCGTGCCGGCGCATCGCCAAGCACCTGGGGGTGAACCTGTGATGGCCGTCGTCGAGCGCACCGCGCCCCCCGCCGCGCGGCAGGTCCCGGCCGGGCCCCGCAAGGGCTGGCGTGCCCACTGGCACCTGTACGCCGCGATCTCGCCCTTCTATCTGCTCTTCCTCGCCTTCGGCCTGATCCCCGTCGGCTTCTCGCTCTACCTCTCCTTCCACCGCTGGGACGGCCTCGGCGCGATGGAGTGGGCGGGTCTGACGCAGTATCAGTACCTGCTGAGCGACAGCGACTTCTGGCAGTCGATCGGGACCACGCTCGTCATCTGGGCGCTGGCCACCTTCCCCATGATCTTCCTGGCCATGGTGACCGCCGTGCTGCTGAACTCGGCGGTGCGCTTCAAGAACGCCTACCGGTTCGCGTACTTCCTTCCCAGCGTCACCTCGGTGGTGGCGGTCGCGATCGTCTTCGGATCGATCTTCTCCACCGACTTCGGGATGGTGAACGCCCTGTTGCAGGCCGTCGGCCTGGACCAGGTGGCCTGGCTCAACACCCCCTGGGGCATCAAGATCGCCATCGCGACCCTGATGACCTGGCAGTGGACCGGCTACAACGCGATCATCTTCCTCGCCGGGCTCCAGACCGTCCCCGGCGACCTGTACGAGGCGGCCCGCATCGACGGCGCCGGCCCCGTGCAGACCTTCTTCCGGGTCACCCTGCCCCTGCTGCGCCCGACGCTGCTGTTCGTGCTCGTCGTCTCCACCGTCACCGGACTCCAGAGCTTCTCCGAGCCGCAGGTGCTGCTCCAGACCACCGCCAACGAGTCGACGTTCGCGGGCGGCCCGGACCGCGCGGGCCAGACCATGGTCCTCTACTTCTTCCAGCAGACCTTCGACAACAACGACTTCGGGTACGGCGCCGCCGTCGCATGGGGCATCTTCCTGGTCGTCGTCCTCTTCTCGATCATCAACTGGCGGCTGGTGCAGCGCCGGGGCGAACAGTAGGAAGGCCGCGGCATGGCATCCATCAAGGGCTCCGGACGCCGGGGCGCGGCCCTGCACGCGTCCCTGATCATCGGCGTACTGCTGTCGGCCTTCCCCTTCTACTGGGCCGTCGTCATGTCGACCCACACCTCCTCGGAGATCTTCTCCTACCCGCCGAAGCTGCTGCCGGGCTCGCACTTCCTCCAGAACGTCCGCAACCTCTTCGACACGATCGACTTCTTCGGGTCGATGGGGAACTCGCTGCTGGTCGCGACGGTCGTGACCGTCCTGGTCCTCTTCTTCGACTCGCTCGCCGCGTTCGTCTTCGCGAAGTTCCCCTTCCCGGGCCGCCGTGTGCTGTTCGGCCTGCTCATGCTGATCTTCATGGTCCCGGCGCAGCTCGCCGCCATCCCGCAGTTCGTGATCATGTCGAAGATCGGCTGGATCGGCTCGATGACCGCGCTGATCGTGCCGGCCGCCGCCAACGCCTTCGGCATCTTCTGGATGCGCCAGTACATGCGCAGCGCCATCCACGACGAACTGCTCGACGCGGCACGGCTGGACGGCGCCCGCTTCCTGCGGCAGTACTGGCACGTGGCGCTGCCGGTCGTCCGGCCCGGTCTCGCCTTCCTCGGCATCTTCACCTTCATGGGCCAGTGGAACGACTACGCCTGGCCGCTGATCGCCCTCACCAACCCCGACAACGTCACCCTCCAGGTCGCGCTGTCGCAGCTCAACGGCACCCGGGGCACCACCGACTACGGCATGGTGATGACCGGCGCCCTCCTCGCGCTGATCCCGCTGCTGATCGTCTTCGCCGTCGGCGCCCGCCAGATCATCGGCGACCTCGCGAAGGGAGCCGTCCGCGGATGACCACCGACCCGCTGCTCGCCCTGCGCCCCTGGGAGGCACCCGAGGTGACCTCCTGGGAGCGGCTGCCCATGAACGCCGTCGACCGGCGCGCCGGGGCACTCCCCCTGGACGGCGACTGGCGCTTCCAGTTGCTGCCCGCTCCGCAGGCGCCGCCCGGCGCCGCCTGGTCCACGGCGTACGTCCCCGGCGCCTGGACCATGCAGGACACCGACGACCTCCCGGCCTACACCAACGTCACGATGCCGTTCCCGGACTTCCCGCCCCGCGCGCCCGCCGCCAACCCGACCGGCGTGTACGAGCGCGAGGTGGAGGTGCCCGCCGACTGGGCCGGGCGCCGGATCGTGCTCCAGGTGGGGGCCGCCGAGAGCGTGCTGCTGGTCCATGTGGACGGGCGGCCGGCCGGCGTCTCCAAGGACTCGCACCTGGCCGCCGAGTTCGACCTGACCGGCCGGGTGCGCCCCGGCTCGCCCGCGACCGTGCGCCTCACGGTCGTGAAGTGGTCGGACGCCTCCCACATCGAGGACCAGGACCAGTGGTGGCACGGCGGGATCACCCGCTCGGTGCTGCTGTACGCGACGGACCCGCTGCATCTCGCGGACGTGAGCGTGCGGGCGGGCCGCGACGGGCGGCTGCGGGTGGACTGCCGGGTCCGGGACGCGGGCGGGGCCCTGCCGGAGGGCTGGTACGTCACCGGCGACCTGGACGGCCTGGCGATCGCCCAGGACACGGACTTCGACCGGGCGAACGCCGAGGACGAGCGCGTCTCCGACTTCCTCGGCGAGGCCCGGCTCGCGGCCACCGTGCCCGGGGTGCGCACGTGGAGCGCGGAGACGCCCGACCTGTACGCCCTGACCGTGCGCCTGCACCGCGCCGACGGCACCGTCGCCGACCTCTCCCGCCACCGCGTCGGCTTCCGGGACGTCGAGGTGGCGGGCCGGGACCTGCTGGTCAACGGGGAGCGGGTGTTCGTGCGGGGCGTGAACCGGCACGACTTCCATCCGCTGACGGGGCGGACGGTGTCCTACGACGACCTGCGCGCCGACCTGGTCCTGCTCAAGCGGTTCGGCTTCAACGCCGTGCGCACCTCCCACTATCCGGCCGACCCGGCGCTGTACGACCTCACCGACGAACTCGGCCTGTACGTCGTCGACGAGGCCGACGTCGAGTCCCACGACCACGCGCACGAGATCGCCGACGACCCGCGCTATCTGAACGCCTTCGTGGACCGCGTCTCGCGCATGGTGCTGCGCGACAAGAACCACCCGTCGGTGCTGATCTGGTCGCTCGGCAACGAGTCCGACTACGGCGCGAACCACGACGCGGCGGCGGGCTGGGTGCGCCGGCACGACCCGACCCGGCCCCTGCAGTACGAGGGCGCGGCCCGCCTCGGCTGGGCCGACCCGGACGTGGCCTCCGACATCGCCTGCCCGATGTACGCGCCGCTGGAGGACTGCGTGGCCCACGCGCGCTCCGGCCGGCAGACGAAGCCGCTCATCCAGTGCGAGTACTCGCACGCCATGGGCAACAGCAACGGCACGCTCGCCGAGCACTGGGCCGCCATCGAGGCCACGCCGGGCCTTCAGGGCGGATTCATCTGGGAGTTCGCCGACCACGGCATCCTCCAGCGGGTGAGCGACGGACGACCGGCCGGGCGCGCGGGCGCCGGGCGCCACGACCGCGGGGTGGCCGCGCCCGGCTACCGGTGGGCGTACGGCGGGGACTTCGGCGAGGCGGTCCACGACGGCGCCTTCATCGCCGACGGCGTGGTGTTCCCCGACCGCACCCCGAAGCCGGTGATGTACGAGCACCGGGAGATCGCGGCGCCGCTGCGCATCGAGAGCCGCCGCCACGAGGGCATCGTGCTCGGCAACCACCAGCATTTCAGGGACCTTTCGTGGCTGGCCGGCGAGTGGCGGCTAGAACTCGCCGACGGCACCGTGCTCACCGCCCCGGCCGAACTGCCCGACCTGCGCCCGGGGGCGACGGCCGCCGTGCCGCTGCCCTTCGAGGTGCCCCGCTCCGGCGGCGAGGCGTGGCTGACGCTGCGGGTGACGGTGGCCGAGGACCAGCCGTGGGCGCCGCGCGGCACGGAGGTGTGTCTGCCGCAGGTGCGGCTGCGCGGGCCGGCCCCGGCCGCGGCGGCGCTCAGGACGGCCGAACGCGTCGAGGTGGACGCCGAAGGTCTGCTGGTGCATCCGCTGCTGACGGCCGCCCCGGTGCTGTCGCTGTGGCGGGCGCCCACCGACAACGACGAACTGGGCGGGATGGCCGGCCGCTGGCGCGGCTGGGGCCTGGACGCACCGGTCCGCACGGTGGTGTCGGTGCGGGAGGAGGCGGGGCGGGTGACGGTGGTGGCCGCGTACACGGCCGCGGCCGGCGTCGTACGGCACCGGCAGGTGCTCACCCCGGTCGAGGGCGGCGTGCGGATCGAGGAGGAGGCCGAACTGCCGGACGTGTTCGACGACGTGGCCCGGGTCGGCACGGTCTTCGAGACGACGGCGGGCCTCGACGTGCTGGACTGGTTCGGTCAGGGCCCCTGGGAGTCGTACCCCGACCGCAGCGCGGGCGCGCCGGTGGGCCACCACCGCGTCGCCGTGGACGCGCTGTTCACCCCGTACCTGCGGCCCCAGGAGAGCGGCGGCCGCTACGGCGTACGGCGGTTCACCCTGTCGGGGAGGGACGCCCCGGGGCTCACGGTGGCCCTGGACGAGCCGCGCCAGGTCTCCGTCACCCGCCACCGCGCCGAGGACCTGACCGCCGCCGCGCACCACGACGCCCTGGTGCCCCGCCCCACCTGCGTGATCCACCTGGACGCGGCCCACCGCGGCCTGGGCACGGCCTCCTGCGGCCCGGACACGTCGGCGGGGTACCTGGTGGGGGCGGGGGTCCACCGGTGGGGGTGGACGCTGGGGGTGGTGTGAGCAGCGGCCCGCTCAGGACCTGTGGGCGGGCGGCAGGCAGGTGTACGCGCGCGCCCGCCGGCATCAGCCGGGCCGGAGGATGAGGCGCCCGGGTGGCACGACTGCTCCTAGTCCGCGGCGAGTTCAAGGGCTCGGGTACCCAGAGCGGTGAAGGACATCCGGGCGTGGGCACCGCGCGACGGCCCGGACTCCCCCGTCCGCAGGGGCCGTTCGGTGCGTTCACGGCCTACGCCGTCACTGACGCGGGTGGCCGGGGCGTGGTGCACGGGTGGGTGCAGCGAGGAGTCGCCAAGCCATCGTCGACGCGATGTCCGTGGCCGCCGCGGGCGTCGCCGGGTCGATACCTCACAGGCGCCTTTCCGCCGCAACCTAGCGCCTGTGGAAGCTTATTGACACTACGTCAGGTTGTTGTGCTGCGTTCCGGGTGCGCCGCCGGTGGGGCGTGGTGGTTGTGCAGGAGTGCCACGTCCAGCAGGAGCCGCACGTGGGCGTCGCCGAGGCTGTAGTAGGCCATGCGCCCTTCGCGGCGGACCCGCACGGCCCGGTGGGCGCGCAACAGCCGCAGGTGGTGCGAGACGGCCGACTCGCCCTGGTGGCAGCGGGCGGCCAGGTCGCGGACGCACAGCTCCTGCTCCCGGAGCACGATGAGGAGCTTCAGCCGGGCCGGGTCGGCCAGCAGTCCGAACACGTCCGCCACATCGGCGATCTCGGCGTCCTCGGGAAGGGATTCGGCCACGGGGCCCGGCGGGTTGGCGCGCGCTGCGTCTTCGGGAATCGCCATGTCGAACACTCCAGTCGAACACTCCGTCAAGTGTGTACTCGTTCAGCTATAGCAGACCCCGTCAGGCCACTGAGCGGCCTTGCGGGTTTCGCCGCACCCCCTGCACACCTGTGTTAAGTCGCCCGGCCGAGGCGGGGAGCGCAAACGGGTTCACCTCCGGATCACCTCAATGAGCTAAACGTCTGAGCAGCTGTTTAGGTGTTGGCGTGACCGAGCAGTCACTTTGCGTGAGATCGAGACTCCGAACGGGGGTCCCGGCTCGGCAACGCGAAGGAGTTCCGCATGAAGCGTCGGATGCCCATCACCCTGGTCACGGCGGCGGCTCTGGCGGCCCTGGCGGCCCCCTCGGCGGCCGTCGCCGCCGACGGCGGCACGGCGGCCGTCCCCCGCCGTGCCGCGGCGACCGACCCGCACAAGGTGAGCGACTGCAAGGCACCGTCGTCCTCCGGCAAGCGCACCCCCGCGAAGCGCACTCCGGCCAAGCACACCCCGGCCACGCACACCCCGGCGAAGCACTCCCCCACGAAGAAGGTCGCCCACATTCCGGCCCGGATCACCTCGCGGGCCGCGCTCAACGTCCGCTCCGGTCCCGGCACCGCCTACAAGGTGATCGCCCACAAGCGCGCGGGCACCTCCCTCGACGTGTCCCGCGCCGTCAACGGCAGCAGCGTCCGCGGCAACAAGCAGTGGTACAAGCTGTCCGACTCGGCCGGCTACGTCTCCGCCCGCTACGTGGCCGCCACCAAGCCGGTGCCGTGGCGGTAGCACGCCCTGCACGACCCGTCCGACGGTGACTGGCCTCCCCTTCCGCCTCCGGCCGGCGGAAGGGGTGACCGTGACCCTGTGAGTTTTCCCCGAAGCAATGGCGTTCAGTCCTGGGCCGGCCCGGTGTGGCCGGGCCGGCCCGGCCAGTGCCCGGGTCACCGGCATCCAGATCCGAGCCGTGGTGCCCCCTCCCCGCGGGCGCCGGCTGATCCGCACAGAAAGGCACGCAGTGGTGCACACGAGCCTGGCGAACCATCCATCACGCAGGGCGCTCCTGACGCTCGCCACCGCCGCTCTCACCGCCGGCGCCACCCCGGCGTGGGCGAGGAGCGGACCCGAGGCGGCCATGTCGGCCGCGTCGCTCGCGGCCCCGGGCAAGCCCTGGCTGGTCGGTGGACGGCTGCTGCACAGCACGGTGTTGCAGTCGTTCGCGTTCGACGAGGAAAACGGCCTGCTGTACGCCCTCCAGGTCGTGCAGGGCGGGGTGCGGCTGAAGGGGGAGCAGCGCACCTACACGCACGCCGAGCGGGTGCGGCGGGGCGACCTGTGTCTGAACCGTCTGACGACGGACGGGCGGCTGACGGGCGCGATGCATCTGCTCGGGTTCGGGCACGGCACGGCGATGGGGGTCGAGGAGACCTCGCGCGCGGCGATGCTCTGGACGGAGTGGGACGCCTCCTCCTCCGGGACCGGCCGCGGTCTGTGCCGCTTCCCCTTCGCGGACGGGCAGGTACTGAGGCGGGACAGCGGCCGGCTCAGCGTGTACCGGCCCGTCCCGGGCTCCAGCGGCAACGCAGTGTCGGTCGATCCGGCGGCCGGCACCCTGCTGCTGCGCTACCGCAAGGCGGGCAGATCGCGCTACCGGCTCTACGACCTGCGGCGGTTCAAGTCCGGTGACTTCACGCCGCGCACCGACTTCGCCCAGCCGGGTACCGAACTCGGGCTGCCGTACCAGGGGTTGGCCCTGCACGGCACCGACGCCTACCAACTGCTGGGCACCGCCTACGGCAACGGCAACACCCCGGCTTCCGGGGGCAACGCCCGCCTGTACCGGATCGACGCGAAGCGGCCGAGCACCGTGCGCCGCGTGCGCGAGACGACGGCGCCGACGCTGCGGCCCCGCGAACCGGAGGGCCTGGCCGTCCTGCGCGGCACGGGCCCGTGGCTGTACCTCGGCTACACCCAGGGCCCGGCCGGCAACCGGGCGTTCTCCCTCTACCGCAAGCCGATCCAGTGAACGGGCACCCGCACGGCGCCCGCCACGCGCCGGTGGACCGACCCCCGCACCGCGCCCGCCGCACGTCGGTGGACCGAAGCCCGCGCCACACCCGCCGCACGGCGGTCGACGGGAGCCCCCGCCGCGCCCCCCGTCCGTCAACGGCCAGGATTCCCCACCCGGTCACCGGTCCGCCGGTGACCGCGACCCCGCGCCCCGTCCCCGGTCCGTCGTCGTCCTGGAGGACCCCGTGACCAACAAGCACAGCGAAGCGCACGCGCCCCTCGCCGGACACCGGCACGCCGGACACCACCACGGTGTGCAGGCCGACGCGGACCGGCGCTACCTCAGCGCGGCGCTGGTCCTCATCACCGCCTTCATGGCCGTCGAAGTGACGGTCGGCCTGCTCGCCCGCTCCCTCGCGCTGATCTCCGACGCCGGTCACATGCTCACCGACGCCGCGGCCATCGTGCTCGCGCTCATCGCGATGCGGCTGGCCGCGCTGCCGCCCCGGGGCGGATACACCTTCGGACTGAAGCGGGCCGAGATCATCTCCGCCCTGGTCAACGGAGTCACCCTGCTGCTGCTCGCCGGGTACTTCGTCGTCGAGGGCGTACGCCGCTTCGTCAGCCCGCCCGAGGTGAACGGCCTGTTCGTGGTCGTCACCGGCGCCATCGGCATCGTGGTCAACGTGATCGCCACCTGGCTGGTGAGCAAGGCCAACCGCGGCAGCCTGAACGTGGAGGGCGCCTTCCAGCATCTGCTCAACGACCTCTACGCCTTCATCTCCACCACCGTCGCCGGGCTGGTCGTCTGGCTCACCGGCTGGACCCGCGCCGACGCGGTGGCCGCCCTGATCGTCGCGGCGCTGATGCTCAAGGCGGGCTGGGGCCTCGTACGCGCTTCCGGCCGGGTCTTCCTGGAGTCCGCGCCGCACGGCCTGGACCCCGAGTCCGCCGGAGCCGAACTCGCCCGCCTGGACGGGGTCGTGGAGGTCCACGACGTCCACGTCTGGGAGATCACCTCGGGGTACGTCGCCGCCTCCGCCCACATCCTGGTCGCCCCGGGCACCTCGCGCGGCGCCGTGCAGTCGGCGGCCCAGCGGCTGCTGCACGACCGCTACGAGATCGCGCACGCCACGCTCCAGATCGAGCGCGTCCCCCCGGTGCCCGGACCGCACTGCGCCGATCCGCACGGCCGCACCTATCCGGGCGCCGCCCTGTCCTGGCCCTGACCACGGTCCGCCCTCGGCGCTGCCGTCCGCGGGCGCCGTCCGCCGCGCCGCGGGGCGGGTGGCCGCGGACCCCGCCCCTCCGTCTGTCACGAGTGTCCTGAAGGAAAGGTTGCAGATGTCCGACTCGGCATCCGCCTGGCTCGCCGCCCTGCCGTCGGCCGGCGGTGTGTGGAGCGCGCTCGCCCTCATGGCCGCCGCCACCGCGGCGGGTGCGCTGCTCGCCCGGCGCAGCAGCGGCCACGCCGCCCTCATCCTGATCCTCTCGGCCGGGATGATGCTGATCACGTCCTTCGTCGATCTCCTGCCGGAGGCCTGGGCGGAGAGCCGCACGGCCGGGATCGCCCCCTGGGTGGTCCTCCTGGTGGCTCCGGCCGGCTATCTGGTCATGACCCTGTTCACGCGCGACGGCTGCGGCTGCGACGGCGAGACGGCGCGCGCCGTACGGGCCCACGCGCCCGGCCGCCACCGCCGGCTGAAGGAGAGCGCGGGAGCGGCCTCGATCGGGTTCGGTGCCGCCACCGCGCTGACCACCCACCGGCTGTTCGAGGGCACGGCGGTGGCGCTCGCCCTGTCACTGCCCGTCGTCCTCACGCTGGCCGTGGCGTCCGCCAGCGACGGCCTGGCCCTGGCCTCCCTGCTCCGCGAGACCAGGCAGCGGCTGGCCCCCTGGCTGGCCGTCGCCTGTGTCAGCCCGGCCGTGGGAGCGCTGATCGCCTCCGTGAGCCCGCTGCCCGCCGCCGTGCTGCCCCTGGCCCTGGCCGCCGTCGCCGGAGTGATCGTCCGTATCGCCGTCATCGGCATCCGACTCGCCGCCCGCAAGCGCCGGAAGGGCCAGCTGACCTCCTGGCACATGGTCACGGCCGCCGCCGCGACCCTCACCATGGGCGCCCTGCTGCTCAGCGCTGCCTGATCCCGCCCCACCACGAGCAACGAGAAAGGCCCGACCCTCATGGGCGACGCGTGCTGCGACGACGACCCCTCTCCCACCGACCCGGTCCCGGTCGACCGCCACCCCCTCGCCGCGGGCGAGGGCAGGCGCCTGCTGACCCCCGACGACGTGCACCACCAGTGGTTCGCCACGGTGCGGCTGCGCGAGGGCTACGACATGGGCGCGGTCGACACCTTCCTGCGCGAGGTGGAGTACACCATCGACCAGTTGTTCAAGCAGACCTCGTCGCTGCGTGAGCAACTCGCAGCCCGGCCCGCGCAGCCGGCAGGCCCGTCGAGCGACAGCGCGGCGATGATCATCACCCACGCGGAGCGCACCGCCCACGAGGCACTGACGGACGCCCGCGCCGAACGGGAACGCATGGTGAAGCAGGCGCGTGCCGAGGCCGAGCGCATCACCCGCGACGCCCAGCTCCAGGCCGAGCGGATCGAGCACGGCGCCCTGAGCCGGTCGCAGGAGCTGCACCAGCACATGAGCGAACGCCATGCCGACCTCCAGGAGCTCAACCGCTCCCGGATGGCGCTCGCCCAGCAACTGGCAGACCTGCGACGCCTGGTGGACGAGTACCGCTCGCAGCTGACCGGCAGCCTGGAGAACCGGCTCGACGACATCGAGCGCCGCGCCGACGAGTACCTGGACCAGGAGGCCGCGCCGCAGCCGTGGTCGAAGCGGCGGCCGCTGGAGACACCGGGCCGCGACGGCACCCAGGTGCCCACCCAGCAGCAGCGGGCCGGATAGTCACGCGCCACCGGACGCCGTCCGGCAGCGGGCCGCACGGCTCTCCGCCCTCGCCTCACCCCGCGGCGGGCCGCACGGCCCCACCCGCGGCCCACCCGGCGGCGGGCCGCACGAGCCCGCCGTCCCGCGCTCCCGCCGAGGGGGCGCCCCGAGACTCCCGCACCGTGCGGGGAACACCACGACACCGAGGAGGACCCATGTCCGAGTCCATCGCCGACTGCCAGGACGGCGACCACACCGGCCACGCTCACCCCGCGGCGACCGGGGACGGGCACCACCACCACACGGACGCGCACGACGAACCCGGCTGCGCCGGCGACGAGGACGCCGGAGCCTGCGCGGACGACGCCTGCGCCTCCTGACCCACGCCCGTGGCGCGGCCCCGCCGACACGGCGGGGCCGCGCCCACGCACGCCCGCCCGCGAGCCGTCGAGGGCCGCGTCCTGCTTCTCCCGCCGCGCCCATGCACGCCCACGCCCGCACGCCCACGCCCCCCCCATCGCCCGCACGCGCGCGGCAAGCCCCCTGCGCAGGCCGGGGCACCGCCCCCGCTCCGGACATCCGGCGCGCTCGGCACATTCCCGTGTTCAAGGGCTGAACTCGCCCGTGGCGCAAGGTAATTCACTGCTTCACCTCTTGACGGCCGCAGTGCCGGGGAGCACATTGGCGACACCCTGAGAGCGCTCTCAGAACGCTCTCGATCCCGTGTCACAGCCGCCCCCACGTTCCCCGACCCCGTTCACCGAGAGGCAGCACCCCCATGAGCGACCCCTCCGGCACCCCCCGCAGACGACACCGCTCCGTCAGACGCGTCCTCGTCGCCGCGCTCGGCACCCTCGGACTGGCGGCGGTCACCGCCCTCGCCTCCGTCCCGGCCGCGGACGCCGCCGCGCCCACGCCCCCCACGGGCTGGACCCAGATCTTCGCCGACGACTTCAACGGCTCCGCGGGCGCCGGTGTGAACACCGCCAACTGGCAGTACGCCACCGGCAAGGGCTACCCCGGCGGCCCCGCCAACTGGGGCACCGGCGAGATCGAGACGATGACGAACAGCACCGACAACGTCTCGCTCGACGGCAACGGCAACCTGCGGATCACCCCGCGCCGGGACGCCTCCGGCAACTGGACCTCCGGCCGCATCGAGACCAACCGCACCGACTTCCAGCCCCCGGCGGGCGGCAAGCTGCGCGTCGAGGCGCGCATCCAGGTCCCCGACGTGACCGGTGCCGCGGCCAAGGGCTACTGGCCGGCGTTCTGGATGCTGGGCGCGCCGTTCCGCGGCAACTACTGGAACTGGCCCGGCGTCGGCGAGCTCGACATCATGGAGAACACCCAGGGCATGAACACGGTGTTCTCGACCATGCACTGCGGCACCTCACCGGGCGGCCCGTGCAACGAGACCAGCGGCATCAGCGGGAACACCACCTGTTCCGGCACGACCTGCCAGGCCGGCTTCCACACCTACCGCATGGAGTGGGACCGCTCCACGAGCGTCGAGGAGATCCGCTTCTACCTCGACGGCAACAACTTCCACACCGTACGCGCGAACCAGGTGGACGCCACGACCTGGGCGAACGCCACCAAGCACGGCTACTTCATCATCCTCAACGTGGCGATGGGCGGCGGCTTCCCGGACGCGTTCGGCGGCGGACCGGACGGCGGGACGCAGCCCGGCCGCTCGATGCTCGTGGACTACGTCCAGGTGCTGACCTCCGGCGGCGGCACCACCCCTCCCCCGACGGGCAGCCGTGACGCCTACAGGGCCATCCAGGCCGAGTCGTTCGACGCCCAGGGCGGGGTGGCCACCGAGTCCACCTCGGACTCGGGCGGTGGACAGAACATCGCGGCCCTGGCCAACGGGGACTGGGCGCAGTACAAGGGCGTCGACTTCGGCTCCTCCACGGCCACGCAGTTCGTCGCCCGGGTGGCGAGCGGCGCGGGGAGTGCCGTCAGCGGCCTGGTCGAGGTGCGCCTGGACAGCCGCAGCAACGCCCCGGTCGGCAGTTTCGCCCTCGGCAACACCGGGGGATGGCAGTCGTGGCGGACGGTCCCGGCGAACATCAGCGGGGTGACCGGCACCCACGACGTCTATCTCACGTTCACCAGCGGCCAGCCGTCCGACTTCGTGAACGTGAACTGGTTCAACTTCGGCCGCTGAGCGGCGCGCGGGAGCAGCGGACAGCGCCCGCGGGGAGGCGGAGGTCTCCCCGCGGGCGTACGGCGTCCCCGCGCGGACGCCCGGCCGAGGGGCCGCTCAGCGGAGCTCGGCGCGGAACACCGCCGGGGTCGTCCCGGTGTGCTGGTGGAAGAACTTGGAGAAGTTCGCGGCGTCCGGGAAGCCGACGGCCGCCCCGACCCGGCCGATGGGCAGATCGGTGTGCGCCAGCAGCCGCTTGGCCTCCAGGACCACCCGCCGGTCGATGAACCCCTTGGGCGTCTGCCCGGTCGCCGCCCGTACCGCGCGCACCAGGGTGCGCCGGGAGTAGCCGAGCTGGTCGGCGTAGGCGCTGACGCTGTGGTTGGCGGCGAATCCCCGCTCCACGGCGTCGCGGAAGAGGGTGAACGCGGTGTCGCCCGGACCGCCCGCCGCCGCCTGGGAGCTGGCGGCGAGATGGGCGAGGCGCAGCAGGAACGCCGTCAGCGAGTGCCGCAGCACCGCGGTGTGCAGGGTCAGCGGGAGGGTGGTGGTGTCCTCGTACTCGCGCCGCAGCTGCCCGAGGGCCGCGCGCAGGGCGGCGAGCTGCGCCCGGTCGGGTCTGAGCAGGGGCGGCAGGTCGTAGCGGTACAGGCCGGTGGACTCGACCGTGGCGCGGGGCAGGAAGCCGGGCTGCATGGTCAGGACGGTGCCGCGGTGGGCGGCGGTGCCGGCGAAGCGGTGGACCTGGCCGGGGCGGATCCACAGCAGCTCGCCCGCGTGCGCCTCGTACTCGGCGAAGTCGATCATGTGGCGTACGGGGCCGTCGCTGAAGAGCATCACGAGGTGGAAGTCGATGCGGTGCACCCGTCCCAGGGGGGCGCCGGAGTACCAGGCGCGGCCGGGGCCCATCGGGCCGACCCGCATGCCGACGCCGAGGACGCTCAGATCCACCGGGAAGGGGAAGGTCCTGATCGCGTCGCCCGCGCCGGGGCCGTCCGCCCCGGACCCGGTGCCGCCCCCGGTGCCGGGTCCTCCTTCGGGCCCGCCGTCCGGGCCCGTTCCGTGCGGGACCCTTGTGTCCGCCATGTCCGTCTCATGCCGCCTCAGTCGTGCGGGGCCGCCGCTCAGCCGTGCGCCGCGTCCGCCGCGGTGTCCCACTTTCACCACAGCGTGACACACGGCGACCTTCCCTCAGAAAAGTCTGACTTTTACTTTTGTACACGTCGGACCAGCAGCTTCGCCGCGATCGAGGACTTCTGAAGATGGGTACGCAGCCACCGGACGGTTTCGGACGGACCGGCCGCGGGGGTCACGCCGGGGCCGGCGCCGATCTGTCCGCCGTGGCGGCGCCGGGGATCTCGTACGACGGGGTCGTCACCCGATCGGAGGACCAGGGCGTCGCCGAGTCCGCGGCGGCGTGGCAGGACCTGGTGGACGCCGTCAAGAAGTCGCCCGGCAGCAAGGGAGCTGACACGCAATGACCTCCGAGACCACCGGCTGGGACAACCCCCTGCGCGATCCCCGCGACCGCCGTCTGCCCCGGATCGCGGGCCCGTCCGGGCTCGTGATCTTCGGGGTCACCGGGGACCTGTCCCGCAAGAAGCTGATGCCGGCCGTGTACGACCTCGCCAACCGCGGGCTGCTGCCGCCGGGGTTCTCGCTGGTGGGCTTCGCCCGCCGGGACTGGGCGGACCAGGACTTCGCGCAGGTCGTGCACGACGCGGTGCGCGAGCACGCCCGTACGGAGTTCCGCGAGGAGGTGTGGCAGCAGCTGTCCGAGGGGATGCGGTTCATCCCGGGCGACTTCGACGACGACACGGCGTTCGAGCAGTTGCGCGAGACCGTGGACGAGCTCGACACGGCCCGGGGCACCAGCGGCAACTACGCCTTCTACCTGTCCGTGCCGCCGGGCATGTTCCCGAAGGTCGTGCGGCAGTTGAAGAAGCACGGTCTGGCGGACGCGCCCGAGGGGTCGTGGCGGCGGGCGGTCATCGAGAAGCCGTTCGGCCGCGACCTGGCGAGCGCGCGTGAGCTGAACGCCGTCGTGCACGACGTGTTCGACCCGGAACAGGTCTTCCGTATCGACCACTACCTGGGCAAGGAGACCGTCCAGAACATCCTGGCACTGCGCTTCGCCAACACCATGTTCGAGCCGATCTGGAACCGGTCCTTCGTGGACCACGTGCAGATCACGATGGCCGAGGACATCGGCATCGGCGGCCGGGCGGGCTACTACGACGGCATCGGCTCGGCCCGCGACGTCATCCAGAACCACCTGCTCCAGCTCATGGCGCTGACGGCGATGGAGGAGCCGGCCGCGTTCGACGCCGCGTCCCTGCTCACCGAGAAGCTGAAGGTGCTGAAGGCGGTCAAGCTGCCCGGGGACCTCGGCCGGCACACCGTGCGCGGGCAGTACGCGGCGGCCTGGCAGGGCGGCGAGCGGGTGCCCGGCTATCTCGACGAGGACGGCATCGACCCGGAGTCGAGGACCGACACCTACGCGGCCGTCCGGCTGAACGTCGACAACCGCCGCTGGGCGGGGGTCCCGTTCTACCTGCGCACCGGCAAGCGGCTCGGCCGGCGCGTCACCGAGATCGCGGTCGTCCTCCAGCGGGCCCCGCACTCCCCGTTCGACTCCACCGCGACAAAGGAGCTGGGCGAGAACGCGATCGTGATCCGCGTCCAGCCCGACGAGGGCGTCACCGTCCGCTTCGGCTCGAAGGTGCCGGGCACCTCCATGGAGATCCGGGACGTGTCGATGGACTTCGCCTACGGGGAGTCCTTCACCGAGTCGTCCCCGGAGGCGTACGAGAGGCTGATCCTGGACGTTCTCCTCGGGGACGCCAACCTGTTCCCGCGCCCTCAGGAGGTGGAAGAGTCCTGGAGGATCCTCGACCCCGTCGAGGAGCACTGGGACAGGCACGGCAGGCCGGCGCGGTACGCGTCCGGGAGCTGGGGACCCGAGGAGGCGGACGAGATGCTCGCACGAGACGGACGGAGCTGGCGCAGGCCATGAAGATCGACCTGACCGACACCACGGCAAGCAAGATCAACAAGGCGCTGGTGCAGGGCCGCCGCGCGGTCGGCACACCGGCCGTGGGCATGGTCCTGACGATGGTCATCGTCACGGACGAGGAGAACGCCTACGACTCGATCAGGGCGGCGGAGGAGGCTTCCCACGAGCACCCCTCCCGCACCCTGGTCGTCATCAAGCGGCACGCCCGCACCCCGCGCGACCGCACCCGGTCCCACCTCGACGCCGAGGTCCGGGTGGGCGCCGACGCCGGCACCGGTGAGACGGTCGTGCTGCGCACGTACGGCGAGGTGTCCGACCACGCCGACTCGGTGGTGCTGCCGCTGCTGCTGCCGGACGCGCCGGTCGTCGTCTGGTGGCCGGTGGACGCCCCGGACAATCCGGCGAGGGACCCGCTGGGCGCCCTGGCCCAGCGCCGGATCACCGACCTCTACACCTCCGAGACCCCGCAGGCGGACCTGGAGGCGCGGGCCCGCTCCTACGCACCCGGCGACACCGACCTCGCCTGGACCCGGCTGACGCCGTGGCGCTCGATGCTCGCCGCGGCGCTGGACCAGGCCCGGGTGCCGATCGTCTCCGCGGTCGTGGAGGCCGAGGCCGACAACCCGGCCGCCGAGCTGCTGGCCCGCTGGCTGGAGGCACGCCTGCACGTCACCGCCGAGCGGGTGGAGAGCGCCGGGCCGGTCGTCACGGGCGTACGCCTGGGCACCGGCGACGGCGAGATCGTCATCGACCGGCCGGAGGGCCCGCTGGCCACGCTCAGCCTGCCCGACCAGCCCTCGCGCACCCTCGCGCTGAAGGTGCGCACCACCTCCGAACTGATCGCCGAGGAGCTGCGGCGCCTCGACGCCGACGAGATGTACGCCGTCGCCCTGCGGGGCGAGGCCACCAAGGAGAAGTCCTCCCATGTCTGAGACCCCCCGGCTCAACCGCCGTCCCGAGTGGGCCGCGCTGGCCGACCACCGCGAGGACGCGATGCAGCGGCCCCGGCTGCGCGAGCTGTTCGCGGCCGACCCCTCCCGCGCCGAGCGGTACGTCGTGCGCGTCGGCGATCTGCGCGTCGACTACTCCAAGCACCTCGTCACCGACGAGACGCTGGCCCTGCTGCGCGAACTGGCCGCCGTCACCGGGGTGACGGCCCTGCGCGACGCCATGTTCCGCGGTGAGCGGATCAACGTCACCGAGGACCGCGCGGTACTGCACACCGCGCTGCGGGCGCCGCGCGAGGCGGTGATCGAGGTGGACGGCGAGAACGTGGTGCCCGGTGTGCACGCCGTGCTGGACCGGATGGGCGCGTTCGCCGAGCGGGTCCGCTCCGGGGAGTGGACGGGCCACACCGGCCGGCCCATCAGGAACGTCGTGAACATCGGCATCGGCGGCTCGGACCTCGGCCCCGCGATGGCCTACGAGGCGCTGCGCCCCTTCACCGCACGGGAGTTGGCCTTCCGGTTCGTCTCCAACGTGGACGGCTCCGACCTGCACGAGGCGGTGCGCGACCTGGACCCGGCCGAGACCCTGTTCATCGTCGCGTCCAAGACCTTCACCACGATCGAGACGATCACCAACGCCACCTCCGCGCGCTCCTGGCTGCTGGCCGGGCTGGGCGGCGACGAGAAGGCGGTCGCCCGGCACTTCGTCGCGCTGTCCACGAACGCGGAGAAGGTCACCGGCTTCGGTGTCGACGCGGACAACATGTTCGAGTTCTGGGACTGGGTCGGCGGCCGCTACTCCTACGATTCCGCGATCGGCCTGTCCCTGATGATCGCCATCGGACCGGACCGCTTCCGCGAGATGCTGGACGGCTTCCACACCGTCGACGAGCACTTCAGGAACGCGCCCGTCGAGGCCAACGCCCCGCTGCTCATGGGCCTGTTGGGGGTCTGGTACGGCAACTTCTTCGGTGCCGAGTCGCACGCCGTGCTGCCGTACTCGCACTACCTGTCGAAGTTCACGGCCTACCTCCAGCAGCTCGACATGGAGTCCAACGGCAAGTCCGTGGACCGGCTGGGCCGTCCGGTGGGCTGGGCGACCGGACCGGTCGTGTGGGGCACGCCCGGCACCAACGGGCAGCACGCCTACTACCAGTTGATCCACCAGGGCACCCGGCTGATCCCGGCCGACCTGATCGGCTTCGCCCGCCCGGTCGCCGAGCTGAGCGACGAACTCAAGGCACAGCACGACCTGTTGATGGCGAACCTGTTCGCGCAGGGGCAGGCGCTGGCCTTCGGCAGGACCGCGGAGGAGGTGCGCGCCGAAGGGGTGCCCGAGGAGCAGGTCGCGCACCGCACCTTCCCGGGCAACCACCCCACGACGACGATCCTCGCCCCGGAGCTGACCCCGTCGGTCCTCGGCCAGCTGGTCGCGCTGTACGAGCACAAGGTGTTCGTGCAGGGCGCCGTGTGGGACATCGACTCCTTCGACCAGTGGGGTGTGGAACTCGGCAAGGTCCTCGCCCGGAGCATCGGGCCGGCCCTGACCGAGGGCGCCGAGGTCCCCGGCCTGGACGCCTCCACCAGCGCCCTCGTGGCCGCCTACCGCGCACTCAAGGAAGTGAAGTGACATGACAGCGATGCAGTTGGGCCTCGTCGGTCTCGGCAGGATGGGCGGCAACATGCGCGAGCGGATCCGCCGCGCGGGCCACACCGTCGTCGGCTACGACCGCAACCCCGAGGTCTCCGACGTGGGCAGCCTGGAGGAGCTGGTGGGGCGGCTCGACGCGCCGCGCACGGTGTGGGTGATGGTCCCGGCCGGCACCGCCACCCAGACGGTCGTCGACGAGCTGAAGGACCTGCTGTCCGCGGGCGACACGGTGGTCGACGGCGGCAACTCCCGCTGGACGGACGACGAGAAGCACGCCGCCGAACTCGGCGTCAAGGGCATCGGCTTCGTCGACGCGGGCGTCTCGGGCGGGGTGTGGGGCCTGGAGAACGGCTACGCCCTGATGGTCGGCGGCGACGAGAAGCACGTGAAGCCGCTGAAGCCGATCTTCGAGGCGCTCAAGCCCGAGGGCCCCTACGGCTACGTCCACGCCGGCCGGGTGGGCGCCGGGCACTTCTCCAAGATGGTCCACAACGGCATCGAGTACGCGATGATGCAGGCGTACGCCGAGGGCTGGGAGCTGCTGGAGAAGGTCAACTCCGTGGACAACGTCCGCGAGGTGTTCCGCTCCTGGCAGGAGGGCACCGTCATCCGGTCCTGGCTGCTGGACCTCGCGGTCAACGCCCTGGACGACGACGAGCACCTCCAGAAGCTGAAGGGCTTCGCGCAGGACTCCGGCGAGGGGCGGTGGACCGTGGAGGCCGCGATCGACCACGCGGTGCCGCTGCCCGCGATCACCGCTTCCCTGTTCGCCCGGTTCGCCTCCCGCCAGGACGACTCCCCGCAGATGAAGATGATCGCGGCGCTGCGCAACCAGTTCGGCGGCCACGCCGTCGAGTCGAAGGAGTAGGCGCAGGAGCAGGCGCAGGAGCAGGGAAAGGAGCACAGGGCGCGGGGAGCCGCCGAGAGGGCGCTCCCCGCTGCCGGTTGACACCGTGGGAGAGGGCCCGCCGGTCTCGTGGCCGACGGATATCACCGATCTGACCGCGGCCGAACGACGTGTCCGGCGGGCCTTCGCCAGCGGGGCGGCCGTCGGCCTGCGTCCGGACGGCGAGGGGGACGGCCCCGAACGCGCGCTCCGCGCCGCGGTGTTGCAGACGCCGCTCCCCAACGTCCTCGCGGAAGGCGGGGAGGACCGTCCGCGCGGGCCGCGCTCGCCGGGCCGCGGCCCGCGCGGACCCGGGACACTCGCTTGCGGGGCCGTGTCCCGCGAGGGACGATCATGGCCGTTCGGCGGACCGGCCCCCTCTCTCTGCGCGACGATGAGAGCGGAGGGCGCCCCGGCCGGGACAGGCCGGGGCGCGCCTCGTCGCACGCACGCGGAGGAGAGCGATGGCACTGCTGACACGCGAAGTCGATCCGGACGAGGCCGGGTTGGACCCGAAGGCGCTGGACCGCCTCGACCGGCATCTCGCCCGGTGTGTCACCGAGGGGCGGCTGCCCGGGTATCTGGTCTCCGTCGCCCGGGGCGGACGCGTCGCCCACCTCACCACCCACGGCAGGCGCGACGTCGCGGCCGGGCTCCCCGTCGAGGCCGACACGCTGTGGCGGATCTACTCCATGACCAAACCGGTCACCTCGGTCGCCGCCCTGCTGCTGGTGGAGGAGGGGCGGCTGTCGCTCGACGACCCGGTGGCCCGGCACCTGCCCGGCTTCGCACGGCCGCGGGTGCATGTGAGCGGTTCCGGCGACACCCTGGTGACCCGCCCCGCCGACGGGCCGATGACCGTACGGCACCTGATGACCCACACCGCCGGGCTGACCTTCGCCTCCTACCACGCGCACCCCGTGGACGCCCTCTACCGCGACGCCGGGCTGGACTCGGCGGTGCTGCCCGGCTCGGACCTGGCCGGGACGGTCGACGCGTACGCGCGGCTCCCGCTGCAGTTCGAGCCCGGCACGCAGTGGAACTACTCGGTGGCGGCCAACGTCCTGGGCCGGATCGTCGAGGTGGTGTCCGGGCAGCCGCTCGACACGTTCTTCGCCGAGCGGATCCTCGGGCCGCTCGGGATGACCGACGCCGGGTTCCAGGTGAGCGACCGGCAGGCGGACCGGCTGGCGGAGCTGTACGGGGAGAACGAGGACGGCGGCATCGCACCGGTCGCGGGCCTCCCGCTGCGCGGCCGTCCCCGGCTGCTGTCCGGCAGCGGCGGGCTCGTGGCCTCCGCGCACGACGTGCACCGCTTCATGGAGATGCTGCGCCGCCGGGGCGAACTCGACGGGGTGCGGCTGCTGTCCCCCGCGACGGTGGACCTCATGACCTCCAACAGGCTTCCGGGCGGCGCCGATCTGCGCGCCTTCGGCAGCCGCCCGGCGCACGACGAGCCCGGCAACGACGGGACGGGCTTCGGCCTCGGCGTGTCCGTGGTGATCGACCCCGCGCGCACCAGGGTCCCGACGGTGCTCGGCGCCTACGGCTGGAGCGGCGTCGCCACGACCACGTTCTGGGTCGACCCGCGCAACGACCTGACGGTGCAGTTCATGACGCAGGTGCGGCCCAGGGGGTCGCACACGGTATACCAGGACCTCAAGCGGCTGGTGAACGCGGCCGTCGGCCCGGTCTGAGCCGCCGGGGGCCGGGGGCCCCTCCACCGGCCCGGAGAGGAGGAGGGCGCGGCTCGCTCCCTCCTCCTGTCCGGGCCGGCCGCGCGGCCGTCAGGACAGGTGGGCCACCGCGTCCAGATGGGGCAGGTGGTGGTCCAGCCGCTCCCGCTTGGTGCGCAGGTAGGTGATGTTGTTCTCGCACGGCGGGATGAGCAGCGGGACCTGCTCGGCCACCTCGATGCCGTGCCGCACCAACGCCTCGCGCTTGCGCGGGTTGTTCGACATCAGGCGGACGCTGCGCACCTCCAGGTCGTGCAGGATCGCGGCGGCGACGCCGTAGTCGCGGGCGTCCACGGGCAGGCCGAGCGCCAGGTTGGCCTCGACCGTGTCCAGGCCCTCCGCCTGAAGGGCCATCGCGCGCAGCTTGCCGAGCAGGCCGATGCCCCGGCCCTCGTGGCCGCGCAGGTAGACGACGATGCCGCTGCCCTCGGCGACGACCGCGCGCAGCGCGGCGGCCAGTTGGTCACCGCACTCGCAGTGCTGGGAGCCGAACGCGTCACCGGTCAGGCATTCGGAGTGCAGCCGGGTCAGGACGCCGCCGGTGCCGATCTCCCCGTACACGAGGGCGACCTGCTCGTCACCGCGGTCGTGGTCGAGGTAGCCGATCGCACGGAATTCCCCGTACACGGTGGGCAGGGGCGCATTCACGACGCGTTCCACTCCGGAACGCTGCGTCCGGGGAGCGGACTTCTTGCCGAGGACGCCAATGTTGTCTGTCATGATTCTTCAGTTCCTAAGCAGAGACGAAAGGCCGTGAAAACATGAGCGGTTCACCCTTGCGGCCGGCGGCACACCCACTGGTACCGGCGGACACCACGGAGGACGTAAGGGCACGGGGGGCGGGCGTCTCACGGCAGGTCGCGGTCCTTCCCGTCGGCAGTTTCGAGCAGCACGGTCCGTACCTTCCGCTGGCCACCGACACCCTCGTGGCCTGCGCCATCGCGCGGGAGGTGGCCGCCGCGCACCCGGTGCGCCTCCTTCCGCCGGTGACGGTCTCCTGCTCGCACGAGCACGCGGCGTGGCCGGGGACCGTCAGCATCTCCTCGGTGACCCTTCATGCGGTGGTGCGGGACATGGCGGCTTCGCTCCGCCGGTCGGGCGTCGACGCGTTGGTGCTGGTCAACGGACACGGCGGAAACTACGTACTGGGCAACGTCGTTCAGGAGTCCTCCGCGCGGGGTGAGCGGATGGCGCTGTTCCCCGCCGCGGAGGACTGGGAGACGGCGCGGGAGCGGGCGGGGGTGGAGACCTCGCTGCTCACCGACATGCACGCGGGGGAAATCGAGACCTCCATCCTTCTGCACACGCATCCCGAATTGGTCCGGCCCGGTTATGAGACGTCCGACGTCGTGGCGGACGACCGGCGTCATCTGCTCACCGTGGGAATGTCCGCCTATACCGATTCGGGTGTCATCGGGCGTCCTTCACTCGGTTCCGCGGAAAAGGGGAAGCGGCTGCTGGCGAGCCTCGCTGATTCCTTCGGCGCGTATGTGTCACTGCTGACCTCCGCGGACGATTCCGTACCGGACTCGGGAGACGCACGAAAATAGCGCCCGGCTCCCGGATCCGCCACGGTGGCGGCGGATCCGGCCCGCGCGCGCGGGCCCGCGCCCCGGCGGGCGAGCAGGACGGCGAGGCCGGGCAGGGCGGCGGCGAAGCTGAGGACGCCGTAGACGACGGCGACGGCCAGACCGTTGCCCGCGCCGAGTCCCGCGGCGGCGAACGCCCAGGCGGTGACGCCCTCGCGGGGGCCCCAGCCGCCGACGTTCAGCGGCACTCCCATGGCGAGCAGGGCCAGCACGGCGATCGGCAGCAGGACGGCGACCGGGGCGGTGGTCCCGGCGACCCGCGCGGCCAGCACGAACATCGCGAGGTGGCCGGCGAGGACGACGAGCGAGGACAGGGCGACGCCGGGGGCGTTGCGGCGCGACAGCAGGCTCTCCCCGGCCTCGGCGATGGCCGTGCGCAGGGCCGTGGTCCGGGTGCGCGCGCGGTGGGAGGGCGCGCGGTTCCTCCGTACGGCGACGACGGCGGCGGCGGCGCCCGCGGCCGTGAACAGGACGACCGGCGTGAGGTCGCGGGCGCGTTGCAGCACCGGGGACGGCATGGTCAGCAGGACGGCGGCGCCGACGGCGGCGAGGGCCAGCTGGCCGGCGGTGCGCTCCAGCACCACGGCCCGTACCCCGCGCCCGAGGTCGCCCGCGCCGCGGCCGTGCCGCACCGCGCGGTGCACGTCGCCGAGGACGCCGCCCGGCAGGGCCGCGTTGAGGAACAGGGAGCGGTAGTAGTCGGCGACGGCGGCCCCGAGGGGGAGCGCGAGGCGCAGCCCGCGCGCCACCAACTGCCAGCGCCAGGCGCTGCACACCGTGGTGACGGCGCCGAGGGCGAGGGCGCCGAGCAGCGCGGGCGCGTCGATCCGCCGCAGGCCGTCGAGGAAGGCCCCGGTCCCCAGCCGCCAGAACAGCACCCCGAGGACGGCGGCCCCGGCGAGGGTGCCCAGGCGGCTGCGGACCTGCCGGGCGGCCGGCCGGGACAGCAGGGCGCGGACCCGCCCCGGAGCAGGGACACGCCCCGGAGCGGGGACGGCGGCCCGCGCGGTGGCGGCCCCGTCGCCGGCCGTGGCGGAGACGGGGGGCGTGCGCGCCGGGGGCACGTCCTGGGCGCGCGGTCCGGCCACCGTCGGAACGCTCATGACGCCCCGCCCGCCGGCCGGCACAGGGCCAGCAGGTCGCTGTGGTGGACCACGACCCGCAGTTCACCGGCCTCGCACGCCTCAAGGCGTTCGCTCAGACAGCTCTCGGCCGCCTCGGCGAGGTCCGGGCGCTGCTCCACCGCGGCGCCGACCCAGCCGCGCAGCCACGGGGCGGTGAGCGCCCGCTCGCCGGGGCCGAGCCGCCAGGGGCTCGGCTGGACCTGGACGGTCGCGCCCCGCTCGGAGAACGCCTCGGCCGCCGCGCCGACCGCGTCCGGCCCGAGCAGGCCGGAGCGCCGCTGGTGGGCGTTGAACGCCTCGGCGATCTCCTCGTCCAGCGGGTGGGACGGGGTGAGGTCGACCCGGCCCGCGACGGAGAGGGTCAGCAGCGCCGGGCAGCCGGCGTCGGAGCAGGCCGCGGCGAGGGTGTCGAGTTCCTCGCGGGTGAGGACGTCGAGCAGGGCGGACGCGGTGACCAGGGAGGCGCCCCGGAGGGCGTCCGGGGTGAGCCGGGCGATGTCGCCGCGGCGGGTCTCGACCGTGACGCGGCTGCCGTCGGCGGCCGAGCGCGGGGAGGCGACGGCGGCGAAGTGCAGCAGATAGGGGTCGCGGTCGTGGAGCACCCAGTGCTGGGCGCCGTCGAGACGGGGCGCGAGCCAGCGGCCCATGGAGCCGGTGCCGCAGCCGACGTCGTGGATGACGGCGCCGCCGGGCCGGCCGGGCAGGTCGGCGAGCCGGACGCGCAGCGGGTCGAGCAGGCCGTGGGCGCGCGCGGCGGCGTCGGCGCCCTCGCGCAGCTCCAGCCACTCGGGGGCGTAGCGGGGCGGTTCGCCGTC
>NZ_AGBF01000038.1 GCF_000225525.1 Streptomyces zinciresistens K42
CGCCGGCCGCGGCAGCTGCGGCGGCGGCTGTCGCTGCGACTGGTACACCCCGCGCGCGGGCTGCCGGCCGGGGGCGCGCGGGACGGGTCAGCCGCCCGCCCGGTGGGCCCGCAGCCGCTCGTGCGCGGCCAGCCCGTCCGGTACCCACTCCCACTCCGTGAGCCGCCGCGCCACCTCGGCGTCGGTCAGGAAGGCGTGCCAGGCGACCTCCTCGGCCTGCGGGCGCACCGGCAGCGGGCAGCGCACCTCGTACACGGCCGACCACCAGCTCTGCCCGGCGCCGCCGTCGTAGAGGAACGTGAACAGGTGCGTCGGCCGCGGCAGCCCGCTCACCCCCAGCTCCTCCTCGGCCTCCCGCAGCGCGGCGTCGTCGTAGGACTCGCCCGCGCCGACCACACCGCCGACGAACAGGTCGTGGCGGGAGGGGAAGACCAGCTTGCCGGCGGTGCGGCGGTGCACGAAGAGGCGGCCCAGCTCGTCGCGGACCTCGACGAAGACGCAGCGGTGGCGCAGTCCCCGGGCGTAGGCCGCGCCGCGGGGGGATCGGCCCACGACCCGGTCCTGTTCGTCGACGATGTCGATCATCTCGTCAGCAGCGCTCATGTGGCCATCCAAGCAGCCGTCCCCGGGCGCGGGCGGACCCCGTCGGGGAGGTCAGCCGGCCCGCACGGGCACCGGCACCGCGCGGGGGGCGCGCACCGCCCCGCTGGGCATCGCCTGGTGCGTGCCGAGCATGATGATGCCGACCACGATCCCGGCGAGCCCCGCCGCTTCCCAGGCCAGCGCCCCGGCGTCGGTGCGCAGGCGGTCGCCGAGGAAGCCCACGCCGCACAGGATGCCGGCCAGCGGCTGGGCCGCGGTCAGCGCGGGCAGGGACATCCGCAGGGACGCCGTCTCGAAGGCGCTCTGGACCAGGATCAGGCCGGTGAGGCCCAGCGCGACCACCGCGTACGGCTGCCAGCCGGTCAGGACCGCCATGATGCCGCCGTCGCTGAAGCGCTGCCCGGTCATCCGGGTCAGGGCGTCCTGGACGCCGTACAGGAGGCCGGCGGCCGTCGCCAGCAGCGCGGGGCCCGCGCGCAGCCGCGAGCGCTTGGCGTACCCGGTCAGGAGCAGGGCCGTGCCGACCATGGCGCCGATGATCAGCCACTGCATGAAGGGGTCGCTGTTCGCCGTGCCGCCCCGAGGCTGTCCGGCGACGATGAACGCCGTCACACCGCCCGCGAGGAGCGCGAGACCCGCCCAGCCCTGGCGGCCCAGCGGCTGCTTGGTCTGGCGGCGGGAGAGCATGAGCGCGAACAGCAGGTTCGTCGCCAGCAGGGGCTCCACCAGCGAGATCTCGCCCTGGCCGAGCGCCATCGCGCCGAGGGCCATGCCGACCACCATCAGGCCGATGCCGCCGAGCCAGCGCGGCACCTTCATCAGGTCGAGCAGCAGCCGGGGCGAGAGATAGTCGTTGAGCGGTGCGCGCCGGGCGGCGTCCTGCTGGAGCACGAAGCCGAAGCCCAGAGCGCAGGCGGCGCCGATGGCGAGTATCAGGATCTGGAGCGACACGCTGCGTACCTCGATCATCCTGCCGGGGAAGGGGACGGGGGGGGGACGGGGTGCGTGGAGGCCGACTGGAGCGGCCCTGGGCCCGGCATGCGCGTCCCACCATCCTGCGCCGCCGCGACGCGAAGCACCATGACGTACGCCACACACTTTCGACAAATCCGACATCACGGGCGCCTCGATTGTCACAACCGCCCCCTCGGTCACGCAAGTTGACGGGTGTAACGCATCGGTGGCCCTTTGATCTGAACCCTGGGTGGGGATTCACTGCGAGTGATCGCCCGATGACAGGCGATGACATGCCGACCCTGCCGACCCTGCCGGCCTGCGGGGATGTCCCTCCTCGCCGCCGACGTGGCCCAGGGCCCGCCGCTGCGCTCGCGCGCCCCGCGGGTCCACACCGCACCGGGCCCGGCAACGGGGCGTTCCAGCTGGAGAAGGCCGCGGAGGGGACGCCGTGACGGCCCCGCGCGCCGCGAAATCCGACGAGAACCCGCGTTCCCCGGCCTCCGGGGGGCCGCGGGTGTTCGAATGAGGGGGTGAACCCCGAACAGCCCGAGGACGAGCAGGGCGAGGGCAAGGGCACACCGATCGGCCGCCGGGTCCTCCTCGGCACCCTCGGTCTGGGCGCCCTCGGCGTGCTCGCCGCACCGGCCCTCCAGCGCGGCACCGAGTCCTTCCTCGCGGGCGCCTCCGACAAGGACCCCACCGGCCTCACCGACCTGCTGCCCAACGGCGGCGGCTTCCGCTACTACTCGGTGACCTCCTCCGTACCCCGCAAGGACGCCGCCGACTACCGCCTGAAGGTGGACGGACTCGTCGCACGCCCCGGCACCTACACCCTCCCCGACCTGCGCGCCCTGCCGCAGACCCGGCTCGTGCGCGACGTCCAGTGCGTCACCGGCTGGCGGGTGCCCGGCACGCCCTTCGAGGGAGTGCGGCTGTCCCGGCTGCTGGACGCCGCCGGTGTGCGCGAGGGCGCCGGCGCGGTCCGCTTCACCTGCTTCGACGGCGCCTACTCCGAGAGCCTCACCCTGCGCCAGGCACGCCGCGCGGACGTCCTGGTCGCCCTGCGGATGCAGGACAAGGACGTCAGCCACGCCCACGGCGGCCCCGTCCGCCTCTACGTCGCCCCCATGTACTTCTACAAGTCCGCCAAGTGGCTCTCCGGCATCACCGTCACCGAGGACGTGCGGCCCGGCTACTGGGAGCGGCGGGGCTACGACGTGGACGCCTGGGTCGGCCGCTCGAACGGACGCGGCGATGCCCCCACGAGCTGACACCCCCGAGCGGACCGAGGCCCGCGTCCACCGCTTCGGCCCCGCCGCCCGCGCCGTGCACCGCGCCACGGCCCTCCTGATGGGCCTGTGCGTGGCGACCGCGGCCTTCCTCTACGTCCCCCAGCTCGCCGAACTCGTCGGCCGCCGCGCCCTGGTCGTCCGGATCCACGAGTGGTCCGGCCTCGCCCTGCCGGTGCCCGTGCTGGTGGGCGCCGCCGCCCGCGCGTTCCGCGCCGAACTGGGCTTCCTGAACCGCTTCGGCCCCCACGACCGGGTCTGGCTGCGCGCCGTCCTGCGCCGCGACAGACGGCCCGCGTCCCGCCCGGCCGGGAAGTTCAACGCCGGCCAGAAGCTCTACGCGGCCTGGATCGCGGGCGCGACCCTCGTGATGCTCGGCACCGGCCTGCTCATGTGGTTCACCCGGCTCACGCCCCTCCAGTGGCGCACCAGCGCCACCTTCGTCCACGACTGGCTGGCGCTGACCATCGGCGTCGTCCTCGCCGGGCACATCGGCATGGCCCTGGGCGATCCGGAGGCCCGCCGGGGGATGCGCACCGGCCGGGTCGGCCGCGCCTGGGCCGAGCGCGAGCACCCCCTGTGGCGGCCCTGACGGCGCGCACCGCCCGGCGGCCCGGCGCCGGTCAGCCGCCGAAGTCCAGCAGCACCTCGCACGACCGGCCGCGGTCCGTCGCTGGCTCGAACGCCGGCGCGGCCTCCGGCACCGCGTGCGGCGCGGCCTCCGGCACCGCGTGCGGCTCGGCCTCCGGCACCGCGTGCGGCGCGGCCTCCGGCACCGCGTGCGGCGCGGCCGACAGGGGCTCGGCGAGCACCGCCCGCCGTACGCGGGCTTCCGGCCGGCACGGCGAAAGCACGCACCGGACGCCGCTCCTTGACGGACGAACCCTGCCCGCCACAGCCCTAGATGACCAGGGAGAGCAGCAGGACCAGGGCGCCCGCGACGACCGAGATGATCGTCTCCATCACGGACCAGGTTTTGAGCGTCTGCCCGACGCTGAGCCCGAAGTACTCCTTGACCAGCCAGAATCCGGCGTCGTTGACATGGCTGAAGAACAGCGAGCCGGCGCCGATGGCGAGGACGAGCAGGGCCGCGTGGGTGGTCGACATGTCGGCCGCGAGGGGGGCGACCAGACCGGCCGCCGAGACCGTGGCGACCGTCGCCGAGCCGGTCGCGAGCCGGATCGCCACCGCGATCAGCCACGCCAGCAGCAGCGCCGGGATCGACCAGTCCTTGGAGAGGTCCAGGACCATCCGGCCCACCCCGGTGTCGATCAGCGTCTGCTTGAAGCCGCCGCCCGCGCCCACGATCAGCAGGATGCCCGCGATGGGGGCGAGGCCCTTCTCCACGAGCGGCGTCAGGCGCTCCCTGCCGAACCCGGCGGGCCGCAGCAGCGTGAAGATGCCGAGGAGCACCGCGGCCAGCAGCGCGATCATCGGGGAGCCGACGACGTCGAACACGCGCTGCACGGTGTTCCCGGGATCGTCGACGACGATGTCGACGAGCGCCTTGGACAGCATCAGCACGACGGGCAGCAGGATCGTCGCCAGCGTCGGACCGAAGCCGGGACGCGTCTTCAGGTCCTCGGAGACCCGCTGGGGGATCATCCGCTCGGGGACGGGGACGTCGACCCAGCGGGCGGCGAACTTCGAGAACACCGGACCGGCGATGACCACCGTCGGGACGGCGACGAGCACACCGAGCGCCAGGGTGACACCGAGGTCGGCGCCGACCGCGTCGATCGCCACCAGCGGGCCGGGGTGCGGCGGGACCAGGCCGTGCATCACGGACAGGCCGGCCAGGGCCGGTATGCCGATGCGCATCAGGGAGTAGTTGCCGCGCTTGGCGACCATCAGCACGACCGGGATCAGCAGGACGACGCCGACCTCGAAGAACAGCGGCAGACCGATCACCGAGGCGATCAGCACCATCGCCCACGGCATCGACCGGCCGCCCGCCCTGGCGAGGATCGTGTCGACGATCTGGTCGGCGCCGCCGGAGTCGGCGAGCATCTTGCCGAGGATCGCGCCGAGCGCGATCAGCACGCCGACGCCGGCGACCGTGGTGCCGAGTCCGGCGGTGAAGCTGAGGATGGCCTTGTCCAGCGGGGCTCCGGCGATCGCTCCCAGCACCAGCGACCCGAGGGTCAGGGCCAGGAAGGCGTGGAGCTTGAACCGGGTGATGAGCAGCACGATGACGGCGATGCCCACCAGGACGGCGATGCCCAGCTGAGCATTGCCGGCCGAGGTGATGGGCTCGGCGGTGTCCGCTGCCAGCATCTCGGCGCTGAGTCTGGTCACGGGGGTTCCCTTGCAGGTACGGAGGCGGGGAAAAGGAGGGCGGCGAAAGGAGGGCGGGGGTGGGAGGCGGGCTTGAGGGCGAGCGGGGCTACACGGTCGGCCCGGAGAGCGCCGTCAGGGCCTCGGCGGCCCGCCCGGCGATCTCCTCGGGGCCGCCCGACACGTCCACGACGACTCCCGCCTCGTCCGCCCCGAGCGGCTGGAGCGTGGCGAACTGGGAGTCGAGCAGCGCGGTCGGCATGAAGTGCCCCTGCCGGTGCGACATCCGGTCCTCGACGACCGCGCGGTCCCCCGCGAGGTGCACGAACACGACGTCCGGCGCGGCGGCCCGCAGCCGGTCGCGGTACGCGCGCTTGAGCGCGGAGCAGCTGACGACCCCGCCGAGCCCGGCCCGGCCGTGCGCCCAGGCGCCGATGGCGTCCAGCCACGGCCACCTGTCGTCGTCGTCGAGCGGGACGCCGGCCGTCATCTTGGCGATGTTCGCCGACGCGTGGAAGTCGTCGCCCTCGGCGTAGGGCACACCGAGCCGGGTGGCGAGCAGGGCACCGATGGTGGTCTTCCCGGTGCCCGCGACGCCCATGACCACGACGACCTGGGGGGTCCTCATCGCTGCCTCACCGTCCGCTGTCCTCGTCGACACGTGATGTCGAGCCACACTGAAGCCCATGAGGTACGACGAATTCAAGAGGCTGTGATGAATAAGTCTGACTTTTTGAACCGTGACCCAGCCCGTACGCTGAGTGCATGAGCACAACGGGCCGGGGGCTGCACGGCCGAGTCCTGGAAACCCTCGGCCCCGCGATCACCGCGGGGGAGTACCCGCCGGGCAGCGTCCTGCGCACCGACGAACTGGCCCAGCGCTTCGACGTGTCCCGCTCCGTCATGCGCGAGGCGGTGCGGGTCCTCGAGTCCATGCACCTGGTGGAGTCCCGCCGCCGCGTCGGCGTGACCGTCCGCCCCGAGGCCGAGTGGAACGTCTACGACCCCCAGGTCATCCGCTGGCGGCTGGCCGGCGCCGACCGCCCCCGGCAACTGCGCTCGCTGACGGTCCTGCGCTCCGCGGTCGAGCCCGTCGCGGCCGGCCTCGCCGCCAAGTACGCCACCGCCGAGCAGTGCGCCGAACTCACCCGCTGCGCCCTCGGCATGGTCGCGCACTCACGCGGCCACCAGCTGGAGGGCTACCTCGTCCACGACATCGCCTTCCACCGCGTCGTCCTCAACGCCTCCGGGAACGAGATGTTCGCCCGCCTCGGCGACGTCGTCGCCGAGGTCCTCGCCGGCCGCACCCACCACGAGATCATGTTCGAGGACCCCGACCCGGCCGCCGTCACCCTGCACGTCCAGGTCGCCGAGGCCGTCCGCACCGGCGACGCCGCCCGCGCCGAGCACCTGACCCGCGAGATCACGGTCGGCGCCCTCCAGGAACTCGACATCCTGGCGCCGTAGCCCTACCGGTCCGTGACGTCGCCGTCCACGTACACCCAGGCCCCGCCGGATCGCTCGAACCGGCTGCGCTCGTGCAGCGCGCCACCGCGGTAGGACGCGCGGAAGGTCACCGTGCCCGTGCTGTGGAACGCCGAGCCGTCCGCGCTCTCCAGGACCTCCAGCCCCGTCCACCGCATCCCCGGGTCCAGCTCCAGCCGCGCCGGACGCGTCCTCGGATGCCAGGTCCGCAGCAGATAGGCGGCGTCGCCCCGGACGAACGCGCTGTAGCGCGCACGCATCAGCGCCTCGGCGGTCGGCGCCGCCGCCGTACCGCGATGGAAGCGGCCGCAGCACTCGCCGTAGGCCCCGGGCAGCCCGCAGGGGCAGTCGCGCGTCGTCATGAGCGCCATTGTCCCGCGGCCGGGTCCGCGCCCGGACCGGGCAGCGGCGGCAGAACCGCACCCTGCACCCACGCCCGGACCAGCTCGTCCACCGGCTCCGCCGCGAACCGGGCCACGTGCGCGGCGAACGCGGCCGTCGTCACCGTGCCGCCCCGGTGCAACTGCGCCCACGCCCGCAGCATCCGGAAGAACGCGGCGTCACCCAGCGCGCACCGCACCGTGTGCAGCACCAGCCCGCCCCGCTCGTAGAGCCGGTCGTCGAACATCGACTTGCGCCCGGGATCAGCCAGCCGCAGATCCTGCGGCAGCGACGCCAGCAACCGGTGCGCCGACGCGGCGAGTTGACGGGCGCTCCGACCGCCCGAGCGCTCCGACCACAGCCACTCCGCGTACTTCGCGAAGCCCTCGTTCAGCCAGATGTGCCGCCAGTCGGCGATGGACACGCTGTTGCCGAACCACTGGTGCGCCAGCTCGTGGGCCACCAGCCGCTCCGAACCCCGCGACCCGTCCACGTGGTTGGCGCCGAACAGCGACAACCCCTGCGCCTCGACCGGCACATCGAGTTCCTCCTCGGTCACCACCACCGCGTACTCGTCGAACGGGTAGGGCCCGAACAGCTCCTGGAAGAAGTCCATCATCTGCGGCTGGCGCGCGAAGTCCCGCGAGAAGTCGCCCAGCAGCTGCGCCGGGATGTGCCCGTGCTGCGGCACCCCGCCCAGCCCCGGATCGCCCAGCAGCACCGTCTGGTACTTGCCGATCGACAGCCCGACCAGATAGCTGGAGGTCGGCGCGGGCTGCTCGTACACCCAGGTCGTCGTGGACGCCTTCGTCGTCCGCGTCAGCAGCCGGCCGCCCGCCACCACGGCGTACGCCGACGGCGTGGTGACCGAGATCTGGTACGACGCCTTGTCCGCCGGCCGGTCGTTGCACGGGTACCACGAGGGCGCCCCGATCGGCTGGCTCGCCACCAGCGCCCCGTCCTCCAGCTCCTCCCAGCCCAGCCCGCCCCAAGGACTGTGCACCGGACGGGGGTTGCCCGACCACTGCACCTCCACCGTGAACGCGGCACCCGCCCGCACCGGCTTGGCCGGCCGCACCCGCAGCCGCCCGCCGCGATGCGTGTAGTGCGGCTGGCGCCCGTCCACCCGCACCCGCCCGACCTTGAGATCGGCCAGGTTCAGCACGAACTCGCCCAGCGCCGCCCGGCCCGCGATCGCGTTGATCCGGGCCGTGCCCGAGAGCCGGTTCGGGCCCGGACGGTAGTCCAGCGCCAGCTCGTAGCGGTGCACCCGGTACCGCGGGTCACCGTGCTCCGGGAAGTACGGGTCCACGCCCGACGCCTGCTGAACTGCCACCGCTGTCTGTGCTCCCTGCGCCGTACCGCTGCCACTCCGTGCCGGCCCGCCCTCCTCCGGCTCCGAGCGGGCCGCGCTCAGCGGCGCCATGCCTCGATCGGATTGCCCAGCCAGCGGGTGTCGTCGGGGACGCTCTCCGCGGCCATGACGAGCGAGGCGGGACCCAGGGTCGTACGGGCCCCGACGGTGCTGCCGGGCAGGACGATCCCGCCAGGACCCAGCGTGGCGCCCTCACGGAGGACCACAGTATCCGTCCGCAAGATCCGGTCGTGGAAGAGGTGCGTCTGCAGCACACAGCCCCGGTTCACCGTCACGGCGTCCTCCAGCCGCACCAGGTCCGCCTCCGGCAGCCAGTAGCTCTCCACCCACGCGCCCCGGCCGATCCGCGCGCCCAGCCCCCGCAGCCACAGCGTCATCAGCGGCGTACCCGGCACCGAGCCCGCCAGCCACGGCACCGCCAGCACCTCCACGAAGGTGTCGGCCAGCTCGTTGCGCCACACGAACGGCGACCACAGCGGATGCTCACCCCTGCGGTGCCGCCCCACCAGCAGCCACTTCGCGACGACCGACCCGGCCCCGGCCGCGGCACCCGCCGCCAGCAGCACCGGCCCCGCCAGCAGCGGCGCCCACGCGCCCAGCGCGCACAGCGCGGCCACGGTCAGCACCGCGAGCCCCGCCGAGCACAGCACCGGCACGATCCGGCACAGCTCCACCAGCCCCCGCGCCCACAGCAGCCGGGCCGGCGGATGGTACGTCCGGCTCTGGTCGCCGCCCGCCGCGGCACGCGGCAGCCGCACCGGCGGCAGCCCCAGGTACGAGGTCCCCTTCTTCGCCTTCTTCGGCGTCGCCGACAGCACCCCGACCAGCCCGCCGTCCGGCACGCTCCGCCCCGGCGCGGTCATCCCCGAGTTCCCCAGGAACGCCCGCCGCCCGATCTCGGCCCGGCCGATCCGCATCCAGCCCCCGCCGAGCTCGTACGGCGCGGTCAGCGTGTCGTCGGCCAGGAACGCGCCCTCGCCCACCGTGGTCAGACCCGGCAGCGCCAGCACGGTCGACACCTCCGCGCCCCGCCCGACCCGCATCCCCAGCAGCCGCAGCCACACCGGTGTCACCAGCCCCGCGTACAGCGGGAACAGCGTCTCGCGCGAGCGGTCCATCAGCTGCGTGACCGTCCACGCCTGCCACCCGGTCCGGCTGTGCGTCGGATACGTCCCCTCCCGCAGCCCCACGCTCAGCACCCGCACCCCCACCACGATCAGCAGCGCGTACGCCAGCCCGAACGCCAGCGTCGCCGGCACCAGCGCCCGCGCGGCCCCGGCCAGCGCGGCCTCCGGCGTGAAGAACACCCGGCCCACGAGGAACGCGGCCAGCCCCGCCGCCACCGGCAGCGCGCCCAGCGCGAACCCCGTGACGCCGTACATCACCCGCCAGTACGTCCCCCGGCGCGGCCGCTCACCGGGCCAGTTGCGCTTCGCCCTGCCCAGCTTCACCGCGGGCGCGCCCGCCCAGCGCTGCCCGGTCGGCACCTGCCCCGTCACCGCCGAACCCGGCGCCACCTCGGCCCGCTTGCCCACCCGGGCCCCCGGGAAGAGCACACTGCGCGTCCCGACGACCGCGTGCGCCCCCACCTTCACCGCGCCGATCTCCAGCCGGTCCCCGTCCAGCCAGTACCCCGACAGATCCACCTCGGACTCCACCGCCGCCCCGCGCCCCAGCTTGAGCAGCCCGGTGACCGGCGGCAGCGAGTGCAGGTCCACGTCCTGCCCGACCTTCGCGCCCAGCGCCCGCGCGTACCGCTCCAGCCACGCCCCGGTCAGCGAGGCCGCCCCGCTGAACTCGGCCAGCCGCTCGGCCGTCCACAGCCGCAGATGCACCCGGCCCCCGCGCGGGTACCGGCCCGGCCGCACCCCCCGCAGCAGCAGCCGCGCCCCGCCCGCGGCCAGCGCGAGCCGCCCCGGCGGGCTGAACAGGACGACCGCCCCGGCCAGCACCAGCCACCACGGCGCCGTCGGCAGCCACCCGTAGGCGGGCAGCAGATTGCCGAGCGCGGCCAGCGCGAGAGTCCAGCGCAGCCCCAGCAGGCCGAACAGCGGCACGAGGAGCAGCGTCTGGGCCACCTGCGTCCGGCGCGGCACCGGCACGACCGTGCGCCGCGCCCCGTCGTCGTGCGCCGACGCCTCCAGCCGCCGGGCCAGCTTGCGCAGCACCGGCTGCTGGTAGACGTCCAGCACGGCGGCGGCCGGATAGCGCGTGCGCAGCCGGCTCGTGAGCTGCGCCGCGGCCAGGCTGCCGCCGCCGATCGCGAAGAAGTCGTCGGACGCGGCGGTCACGGGCACGCCCAGCACCTGCGTCCACTGCTCGGCGAGCCACGCCTCGGTGCCGTGGAGCCGCTGCGCCGGGCCGTCCTGCTCCAGGTCCGCCAGCGGCCAGGGCAGCGCGGCCCGGTCCACCTTGCCCGACGTACGCGTCGGCAGCTCCGCCACCGGCGCGAGCAGCGGCACCAGCGCCGCGGGCAGCGCCGCCCGCAGCCTCTCCACGGCCGCCGCCCGGTCCCAGCCCTCCTGGGTGACGACGTACCCGACGAGCAGTTCGTTGCCGCCGCGCGCCGTGCGCACCGCGGCCGCCGCCCCGGCGACCCCGGGCAGCGCCTGGAGCGCCGCGTCCACCTCGCCCAGCTCGATCCGCCGCCCGCCCAGCTTGATCTGCTCGTCGGCCCGCCCGAGGAACACCAGCCCCTCGGGCTCGGCCCGCACCAGGTCACCGCTGCGGTACGCCCGCTCCCAGCCCAGCGACGGCAGCGGCGCGTACTTCTCCGCGTCCTTCCCGGCGTCCAGGTACCGGGCCAGCCCGACCCCGCCGATCACCAGCTCCCCGCTGCCGCCCATCGGCACCGGCTCCCCGGCCCCGTCGACGACGGCCAGCTCCCAGCCGTCCAGCGGCAGCCCGATGCGCACCGGCTCCGCCCCGCTCATCAGCGCCGCGCAGGCCACCACGGTCGCCTCGGTGGGCCCGTAGGTGTTCCAGACCTCGCGGCCCTCGGTGACCAGGCGCTGCGCCAGCTCCGGCGGGCACGCCTCACCGCCGAAGATCAGCAGCCGTACGTCGTTGAGGGTCTCCGGCTCCCACAGCGCCGCCAGCGTGGGCACCGTGGACACCACGGTGATCTCCTGCTCGACCAGCCAGGGCCCCAGATCGGCACCGCTCCTGACCTGGGAGCGCGGCACCGGCACCAGGCAGGCGCCGTACCGCCAGGCCAGCCACATCTCCTCGCAGGACGCGTCGAACGCGACCGACAGCCCCGCCATCACCCGGTCCCCGGGCCCGATCGGCTCCTCGGTGAGGAACAGCGCGGCCTCGGCGTCCACGAAGGCGGCGGCGCCGCGGTGGGAGACGGCGACCCCCTTCGGCCGGCCGGTGGAGCCGGAGGTGAAGATGATCCACGCGTCGTGGTCGGCCCCGGGCCGCCCGGCGGGGCGCCCGGCCCCGCCGCCGCGCACGGCGATCTCGTGCCGGGCGCCGATCACCGCCCGTACCCCCGCCTCGCCGAACACCAGCTCGGCCCGCTCGTCGGGGTCCTCGGCGTCGACGGGGACGTAGGCGGCGCCTGCGGCGAGCACGGCGAGGATCGCCACGTACAGATCGTTGGTGCCGGAGGGGACCCGTACGCCCACCCGGTCGCCGAGCCCGACCCCCGAGGCCGCCAGCCGGCGCCGCAGCCGCTGCACCTCGACGGCCAGCTCGCGATAGGTGAGCACGGTGGTGCCGTCGTCCAGGGCGGGCTCCTGCGGGCAGGACCGCACGGACGCCTCGAAGATGTCCACGAGCGTGCGCGGCGAGGCCGCCGGACGTCCGGAGAAACGGGCCGTGTCCCCCAACCGCCGGTGGATCCCGTCGCCGAGCTCGTCGTCGAGCAGGCCGAGAGCGTCGCTCTCCTGTATGGCTGCCATCCGGTCCTCGCGTCTAGAGCCCGGATGCCTCCGGGGCGCTGGCGGGCCCGCAGGTTTGCCTGGGGTTGTCCGGGTCCAGCTCCGTAACAAGCCGGAAATTTTAGTACGACGCTAGGTTCGCCCCCCGGTGACGGCCACCCGGGGCGGCCGTCCGAGGGGCGGGAAGGCACCGGGGGAGCGGCGCTGACCTGGCGATCTTCACGGCGGACGAGACTTCGCCCACACACGGCGAAAAGGGCCCCGACCTCACGGCCGGGGCCCTTTTCCCGTCTGGTGTCCGAGGGGGGACTTGAACCCCCACGCCCGATAAAGGGCACTAGCACCTCAAGCTAGCGCGTCTGCCATTCCGCCACCCGGACCAGGTGTCTGCCGCGCGGGTCCTGCCCGCGGCGACAGGGAAACAGTACCAGGCTTTCCAGGGGCGCCCGATCACTCCTGTCGCGGCGTGAACAGGGTGTGACGTGCCGCTGCCGGTCTTGGGCGAGGCCGCGGGGAGGGGGAGGATGAGGGGGGAACCACCAGCAGCGACAGCGCGGGAGGAAGCAGCGTGAGCGAGACGGACACGGCCAGGGGCGTCACCGGCGAGGACGAGGTCGTGGACCTCTGCCGCGAGCTGATCCAGATCGACACCAGCAACTACGGCGACCACTCCGGCCCCGGTGAGCGCGCGGCCGCCGAGTACGTGGCCGCGAAGCTCGCGGAGGTCGGACTCGAACCGCGGATCTTCGAGTCGCGTCCGGGACGCGCCTCCACCGTGGCGCGGATCGAGGGGGAGGACCCGTCCCGGCCCGCGCTGCTGATCCACGGCCACACCGACGTGGTGCCGGCCAACGCCGCCGACTGGACCCACCACCCCTTCTCGGGCGAGATCGCCGACGGGTGCGTGTGGGGGCGCGGGGCCGTCGACATGAAGGACATGGACGCGATGACCCTGGCGGTCGTCCGCGACCGGCTGCGCAGCGGGCGCCGGCCGCCGCGGGACATCGTGCTCGCGTTCCTCGCGGACGAGGAGGCGGGCGGCACGTTCGGCGCCCGGTTCCTCGTCGACGAGCACCCCGACCTCTTCGAGGGCGTCACCGAGGCGATCAGCGAGGTCGGCGGGTTCTCGTTCACGGTGAACGAGCAGCGGCGGCTCTATCTGATCCAGACGGCCGAGAAGGGCATGCACTGGATGAAGCTGACCGTGGCCGGCACGGCCGGGCACGGCTCGATGATCCACCGGGACAACGCCATCACCGAGCTCTCCGAGGCCGTCGCCCGGCTGGGCCGGCACCGCTTCCCGGTGCGCGTCACCAAGACCACCCGCGCCTTCCTCGACGAACTCGGCGACGCCCTCGGCATCGCACTCGACCCGGAGGACATGGAGGGCACGCTCGCCCGGCTCGGCGGTATCGCCAAGCTCATCGGCGCCACCCTCAGCAACACGGCCAACCCCACCCAGCTGAACGCCGGCTACAAGGTCAACGTCATCCCCGGCGAGGCCACCGCGCACGTCGACGGCCGCTTCCTGCCCGGGTACGAGGAGGAGTTCCTCGCCGACGTCGACCGCATCCTCGGTCCGCACGTGCGCCGCGAGGACGTGCACGCCGACAAGGCCGTCGAGACCGGGTTCGACGGGGCGCTGGTGGCGGCGATGCAGTCCGCGCTGGTGGCCGAGGACCCGGCCGCCAGGGCGATCCCGTACATGCTCTCCGGCGGCACCGACGCCAAGTCCTTCGACGACCTGGGCATCCGGGGCTTCGGCTTCGCCCCGCTGAGGCTGCCGCCGGAGCTGGACTTCGCCGGCATGTTCCACGGCGTGGACGAGCGGGTGCCGGTGGACGGCCTGAAGTTCGGGGTCCGGGTGCTCGACCGGTTCCTCGACGCGTCCTGATACGGCACGGAACGACCCGCTGAATCGACACTTCCGAATTCGCCCAGGCGTACGGGACATGGCTGGAGAGGGTGAACGCACTCGTAGGGTCGTAGCCCTATTAATTCCTCCTCGTTACAGGTGATGCGATCAGCTACACGAGATCGCATTGCCAACAAGGAGGAACAATGATCAAGAAGGTCGTCGCCGCTGCGGCTGCCACCGGTGGACTGGTTCTCGCGAGCGCGGGCCTGGCCGTCGCCGACTCGGGTGCCCAGGGTGCCGCGCTGGGTTCCCCGGGCGTCCTGTCCGGCAACGTCGTCCAGGTGCCGGTTCACGTCCCCGTGAACGTCTGCGGCAACACGGTCTCCGTGATCGGGCTGCTGAACCCCGCCTTCGGCAACACCTGCATCAACAAGTGACGTTGTGTCTCGCCCCCTGAGCCGGGGCTGAGCCCGTCGGCCCCGGAGCGCGTGCCATGCGTTCCGGGGCCGACCGGCCTTTTCGGGGCGCCGGTCGAACGGCCGGCGTCGTCTTTTCGGAACAAGGTCGAATTTTCGGAACAAGGTCGAAGGCAGGTAAGCAGCACATGCGACAGGTCACCCGCAAGGGCCTGATGACCGTGGCCGCCGCGACGGGCGTCCTCGCCGCCGCGAGCGGTGCCGCCCACGCCACCGGTTCGGGTGCGCACGGCTCCACCTCGAACTCGCCCGGCGTGCTGTCGGGCAACACCGTGCAGGTGCCGGTGTACGCGCCGGTGAACGTCTGCGGCAACACCGTGAACGTGGTCGGGTTGCTGAACCCGGCGAGCGGCAACAGCTGCTCCAACCGCGGCGGGTCCGGCGGTGGCCCGGGGGCGCAGGCGCACGGCGGTGCCAAGAACTCGCCCGGCGTCGGCTCGGGCAACACCGTGCAGGTACCGGTCAACGTCCCGGTCAACCTGTGCGGCAACACCGTGGACATCGTCGGTATCGGCAACCCCGCCACGGGCAACTCCTGCTCCAACGGCGGCGGCAAGGGAGGAAACCCGGGGCACCCTGGGAATCCGGGGAACCCTGGCAACCCGGGGAACCCCGGCAACCCTGGTAATCCGGGGAACCCTGGCAACCCGGGTAATCCGGGTAACCCCGGGAACCCGGGTAACCCCGGCAACCCTGGCAATCCGGGGAACCCGGGTAATCCTGGCAACCCCGGCAACCCCGGCAACCCCGGCAACCCCGGCAACCCCGGCAACCCCGGCAACCCTGGTAACCCGGGCAACCCCGGTACCCCCAGCAACCCGGGCACGCCGGGTGGCAACCAGCCGGGTACCGACCTCGTCACCCAGCCGAAGGGCGGGGCGCAGCTCGCCCAGACCGGAAGCGGCCTGCCCATGGGCCTGGTCCTGCCGGCCGGCGCGGGCACGCTCATCGCGGGAGCGGTGCTCTACCGCAGGGCGCGCGCCTCTGCGTCCTAGGGCGTGTCGAAAGTCCCACCTGCCCTGCGGGCGGACGACGCTGCTTTCGAAACACGCCGTAGCGCCGCGACGACCTGGTGCCGCGGACGACCCCGGGCCCGGCGCGGACGGAGCGGGCACCGCTGTGCGCGGTGCCCGCTCCGGCGTCGTCCGCTCCCGTTCGCCTCAGGTCACCAGGTGGCCCGGACCTGGCGGATGATCCGGCGGCGCAGCCGCACCCTGCGGCTGCCGTCGCGCAGCAGGCTCAGGCGGTCCAACTCCCAGTGTCCGTACTCGGCATGGTCCGTCAGCAGGCGCGTGGCGTCCTTGCGGGAGACCCCGCGCGGCACGTACACGTCGACAAATTCGTATTCCGGCATCGCATCTATTGTGCGGGCTGGGGCCCGGTACGGATAGCGTCTGCACTATGTCTGATGCTGTGCAGCCCACCGCTGCCGAGGTACGCGCCGCCGCCGAGGCGGTCAAGACCGCGCTCGACCGCCACCTGGCCGCCGTCGAAAGCCGGTCGGGGGAGGACGACCCGGCCGTCTACGAGGCGTTCAACGAGCTCGCCGCGGCCGCCGAGGTCTACGACGAGCTGCTCTACGACCGCTACGACGAGGTCACCCCCTTCGAGATCCCCGGTACCGAGGACGCGCTGCCGCCCTACACCGGCCCCGAGGAGCCCGGCGCGGTGAGCGTGCTCATCCGGCGCGACTACGCCGTGGCGGAACCGCAGCGGCTGATGGCGCAGGCCGGGCGGGTCGAGGCCGCGGACTACGACGAGGGCACGGACGGGGAGGTCTCCGGCACCGTGCACGGCGCGCTGGGCATCCTGTTCGGCGAGTTCGAACCGGACGAGATCGCCTCCCGGCACAAGGAGTTCGGACTGGAGGAGGGGGACTCCACCCTCTGGGTCACCGCCTCCGACGAGCAGCCCGAGCCCGGTGAGTGGCTGGAGGCGCCCTTCGACGCCGTCGACCCGCAGCGCGTGGTCTGCCGCTTCGACGTCAGCACGGTCTTCGACGACGAGATGGACGCCGACCTCGACGAGGACGCCGAGGAGGACCTGGACGAGGACGCCGAGGAGGATCTGGAGGACGCCCTCGACGCCGAACTGGACGAGGACGACCTCGAACCCCTGGACGCCGACCGCCGCTGAGGCGGACGGCACCCGACCGGCCACGGCGGGGGCGGGCCCGGAACCACTCCGGGGCCGCCCCCGCCGTCCGCCGGCGGGGTCCGTCAGGCCGTCGGCGGCACCTGCGGCGCAAGCAGGGCCGGCAGCCGGGTCGTGCGGGGCTTCGCCGGCACCTCGGCGACGGCCCGGGGAAGCGCCTGCTCGACACCCTGGACCACGGACAGATGGCGCTCGGCCAGGCCGAAGGCCGTGTAGACCCACGGGCGGCTCAGGGCCTGGACCGCGTCGCCGGGCAGGACCGCGACCACGGCCGGCCACCGGCCGCCCGCCGCCTGGTGCGCGGTCAGCGCCCACCCGTGGCGTACGGACTGCTCCACCCGGTCCTTCGGCACGACCACGGCCTCACCGCCGCACGACAGATGCAGCCCCGCGGCGTCGGCCTTGACCACCTGCCCCAGCACCGTACGGCCAGGCGCGGGGGAGTGGGCCACCCGGTCGCCGGGATCGAACCCGCCGAAGCGCCCGGGGCCGGGGTTGAGCCGCTCCTTGAGCGCCGCGTTCAGGGCGCGCGTCCCGGCGGCCCCGCCGTGGCCCGGCGTGATCACCTGGGTCTGCTCGGCCGGGACCCCGATCGCCCTGGGCACCGAGTCCGCGACGAGCTGCACCGTGCGGTGCACCGCCTCGCCCGCGTCCCGCACCGGCACGATCACGATCTCCTTGCCGGGCGCCTCGACCTGGTTCAGCTCGCCGACGCCCACCCCGGACACCAGCTCGCCGAGCGGCCCCGGATCGGGGCACCGCGAGGCGATCTGCGGGCAGGCCCGCGCCGTCAGCAGATCGGCGAACACCCGGCCGGGCCCCGCCGACCACAGCACGCCCGGATCGCCCGCCAGCACCAGCCGCGCACCGTCCGGCAGGGACTCCGCCAGCAGGGCCGCGCTCTCCACGTCCAGCTGCGGCGCGTCGAGCACGACCAGCAGATCGAGGTCGAGGGCGCCGTCGGCGTCGCGGCCGGGGCCCTCCGACCCGGACAGCAGCCCGGCGAGCGTGGCGACGGCCGGTGCGGCCTCCGGCTCCGGGCCGCCTGACGCAGCGAGCAGCGCCCCGAACCGGGTCCGGCCGAGGGCGCTGTGGGTGGCCGCCCAGGCGCGCAGTCCGAGGCCGCGCGCCGTGCGCAGCAGCGCCGCGGGTTCGGCGCGGGACGCCTCCCCGCCGGTGTGCAGCACCAGGCCGTTCGCCGCGACGGCGCGGATCAGGTCGGCCGCGGAGTCCGCGCCGGCCGCGGCCCGCTCCCAGTCCTCGGCCGAACCGTCCTGCCTCGGGGCCGAGTTGACCAGCCGGGCCAGCGCGTCGGCGAGGCTCTCCTCGGCGAGGGCGTAGCGCTCCAGGCCGACGAGGACACGCACCGGCCGCTCCGCCTCCTGCCCGGACTCCTCCTCCTCGCCCCGCGCGGCGGGGGCGCCGGGCTCGTCCAGGGCGTCCTGGAAGGCCAGGGCGTCCCCCTCGGCCAGCGCGTGCTGGACGGCCTCGCCGGGATCGGGCACCCCCTGACCGGCGAGCGCGGCGGTGAGCGCCGGCATCTCCAGCGCCGTGTGCCCGGCGAGCGCGGCCTGCTCCAGCAGCCACACCGTGACCGCGCGCCCGCGCCGCTCGTCGTCCGGCCCGCACTCCGCCCCCAGAAGCGCCCGCGCGAAACCGTCCGCCTGGTCGGGGCGGACGCCCGCGACGCGCAGCAGCTGCCAGGGGTCCCCACGCAGCAGGTCCGCCGCGCCCTCGCCGAACAGTGCCGCGACCTGCGGGGCGAGCGCCTCCGGAGCGCCTCCGTCCGCCAGGGCCCGGCGCACCGCCTCGACGGTCTCCGGCGCGGTCGCCGCGGGCGCCCCGGGCTCGGCCCGCGGCCGGCGCACCGGCTCGGGGGCGGGGCGGCGCGGCGGCTCCGGCTCACCGAACACCGTGGCCGCAGGCTTGGCACCGCCCTCCACGGCCCGGACGGCGGCGAGCAGGTCGGCGGCCGTCCCGCTGAGCTTCGCCCCGCTGTCGATGGGCGCCTCCCGCTCGGACCTGCGCCGCTCGATCCGCTCCCGCTCGACCCGCTGGGCGGCGAGCTCCGCCTCCGCCTCGGACGGCTGCCCGGCCCGGTCCCCGTCACCGTCCCCGGTACCCCCGCCCGGCCCGGTCCCCGTACCCCCGCCCGGCCCGGTCCCCGTACCCGCGTCCCGGTCCCCCGTGTCCGGCCCGGTTCCCGCGTCCCCGTCGGCGGGCCCGTCCCCGGCGTCTGCGGCGCGCGGTGTCCCCGGCTCGGTGTCCTCCGTGGTCTCGGGCGGCTCCGTGCTCACAGCGTGCTCCAGTCGTGATCGGGATAGCGGTGCACGGGCGCCGACACGTCGTCGAGCGCCCGGCAGATCTCGTCAGGAAGACTAAGGGCCTCCACTGACAACGCCGCCGTGAGCTGCTGGGCGTTGCGCGCGCCTATGACGGGGGCGGCCACCCCGGGCCGGTCCCGGACCCAGGCGAGGGCGACCTGGAGCGGGGAGACCGCCAGCCCGTCGGCGGCCGTCCGCACGGCGTCCACGATGCGGCTCGCGGTGTCGTCGAGGTAGGGCTCGACGAAGGGCGCCAGCTGCTCCGAGGCGCCGCGCGAGTCGACCGGGGTGGCGTTGCGGTACTTGGCCGTCAGCACACCACGGCCGAGCGGCGACGAGGGCAGCAGACCGATGCCGAGGTCGAGCGCGGCCGGCAGCACCTCGCGCTCCACGCCCCGCTGCAGCAGCGAGTACTCCAGCTGCGTGCTCGCGAGCCTGGTCCGGGTGCCCGGCGCCGCGAGCTGCCACGTCGCCGCCTTGGCGAGCTGCCAGCCGCAGAAGTTGGACACGCCCGCGTACCGGGCCCGGCCGCTGGCGACCGCGAGATCGAGGGCCTGGAGCGTCTCCTCCAGCGGCGTGTGGGGGTCGTAGGAGTGGATGTGCCAGACGTCGACGTGGTCCGTGCCCAGCCGGGCCAGTGAGGCGTCCAGGGCGGAGAGCAGATGGCCGCGGGAGCCGTCGACGCGGCGCTCCGGGTCGGGCACGCTGCCGGCCTTGGTCGAGATGACGAGGTCCCGGCGCGGGATCAGCCCCTCCATGAGCCGGCCCAGCAGGTACTCGGCCTCCCCGTCGCCGTACACGTCGGCCGTGTCGACGAGGGTGCCGCCCGCCTCCCAGAACGTCTTCAAGAGGTCCGCGGCGTCGTGCTCGTCGGTGTCCCTGCCCCAGGTGAGGGTGCCGAGCCCGATCCGGGACACACGCAGGCCGGTGCGGCCGAGATGCCTCTGCTCCATGAACGCCGAGATTACTGGCCAGAACCTGCCACGTGGGTGCCTGTGGATAACCAGTTTCACCGGTGGCGGCCGGCGGCGCGGGCCGCCGCGCGGGCGACGCCCCTCACACCGGACTCCCCGCGGCAGCCGCCCCGCGCTAAGGTCTGGCCCACAAGGGACGTTACTGATCGGTAAGGGGATCGGCATGCAGCTCGGCATCAACCTCGGCTACTGGGGCGCGGGCATGGACGCGGACAATCTCGCCGTCGCTCAGGAGGCCGACCGGCTCGGGTACGCCGTGTGCTGGGCCGCCGAGGCGTACGGGTCGGACGCGGCCACCGTGCTCAGCTGGGTCGCCGCCCAGACCGAGCGCATCGACGTCGGATCCGCCATCTTCCAGATCCCGGCCCGTCAGCCCGCGATGACCGCCATGACCGCCGCCACCCTGGACTCCCTGTCCGGCGGCCGCTTCCGGCTCGGCCTCGGGGTCTCCGGACCGCAGGTCTCCGAGGGCTGGTACGGCGTCAAGTTCGACAAGCCGCTGGCGCGCACGCGGGAGTACGTCGAGATCGTCCGCCGGGCGATGACCCGCGAGCGCCTGTCGTACACGGGCGAGCACTGGACGCTGCCGCTGCCCGACGGCCCCGGCAAGCCGATCAAGCTGACCGTGCACCCCACGCGCGAGCACATCCCGCTGTACATCGCCGCCATCGGCCCGAAGAACCTGGAGCAGACCGGCGAGATCGCCGACGGCGCCCTCGTCATCTTCCCCTCGGCCGAACACCTCGAGGACACGACCGTCAGGCATCTGCGCGCGGGGCGCGAGAAGGCGGGCAAGACCCTCGACGGCTTCGACCTCTGCCCGACCCTGCCGCTCGCCGTCGGGGACGACAAGGACCTGGCCGCCCTCGCCGACACCTTCCGCCCGTACACCGCGCTGTACGTCGGCGGCATGGGCAGCGCCCGGCAGAACTTCTACAACCAGCTCGCCCGGCGCATGGGCTACGAGAAGGAAGCGGCCGAGATCCAGGCCACGTACCTCGCGGGCGACAAGCAGGGCGCCGCGGCCGCCGTACCGCACGAGCTGATCGACCGGACCACCCTGCTCGGGTCGGTGGACCGGATCGCCGACCGGATGACGGCCTACGCCGCCGCCGGTGTCACCACGCTGTCCCTCGCCCCCGCGGGCTTCACGCTCGACGAGCGGCTCGCCTCGCTCCGCGCCGGCACCGAGGCCCTGGAGCGCGCCGGACTCGCGTGACCGCGGCGCGCGCCCGGCAGGGCTCGGCGGGAGGTTTCAGCGGCCGTGGTGGGGGCTCGGGGGTCTACCCCGCCACGGCCGTCACGCAGCACAACGCGCCGGTGGCCCCCGCGGTTACGCCCGGACGCGACCCGGATGGTCATTCTTTTGGCGGAGTTGTCCGGCACAGCTGTTGCAGCACCTCCCGTGGCGCATTTGACTCGGTCTTCGCGGAGTCCTGCGGCGTTCTGCAGAGAGGTGGCCCACGATGCTTTCGGCCAAGAGCCTGTTCCAGGAGATCCTCGACAACGACGACTCCTTCCGCCTGTTCTGCTCCATCGCGGCCGGCGGCGAGGCCCAGGGCGGCTGGGAGAACGCCCGGATCGCCGCGCTCGTCCCCGAGAGCGAACGCCCCCTGGCACCCAAGATCACCCGGCACGGCGCCGACGAGGACAAGCACGGGCGGATCTTCAACGCCCTGCTGAAGAAGCGCGGCCTCGAACCCGTCCCCGTCCCGCCCGACACCGACTACACCATGCTCCTGGAGAGCGACGGCATCGGTCTCGCCCACGACAGGCTCAGGTCCGACGTCCCGCTCACCGTGCAGGACATCGTCGTCTACCTGGCCCACAGCCGCGTCACCGAGCAGCGCGCCTCCGAGCAGATGGACCTGCTGCGCAAGCACTTCGCGGACGACCCCGGCATCGGCCGCGCCGTCAGGATGATCTCCGCCGACGAGGACAACCACCTCGCCTACTGCCACGAGGAACTGCTGCGCTTCGCCGCCGAGGGACACGGCCGCGCCATCCAGCGCACCCTGCGCGCGTGCGCGCTCGCCGAGATCCGGGTCTACCGGGACGTCAGCCTCGCCGTCATGGACCACATGGGACGCCTCCTCGGCTGGTCGCGGCCCAAGGCGGCCGTACTCGCCGCCGGCATCCGTGCCGTGTACGCGTGGGAGCGGTTCGCGGGCTGGCGCCGCATGGTGACGCTGAGGATGCCCGAGCGCCGGGACGCGCTCGGCGGCCCCGCCGCCTCCGCGCCCGAGTTCGCCTGACGGCTACAGCCAGCCCCGGCGCTTGAACAGCCGGTACAGGAGCACCTCCACGACGACCAGGGCCGCGATCAGGGCCGGGTAGGACCCGACCCAGTCCAGTTCCGGCATGTGCGTGAAGTTCATGCCGTAGATCCCCGCGACCATCGTGGGGACCGCGGCCATGGCCGCCCACGCGGAGATCTTCCGCATGTCGTCGTTCTGCCGCACGCTCATCTGCGCGAGATGCGCCGACAGGACGTCGGAGACCAGCCGGTCCAGCCCCTCCACGGACTCGTTCACGCGCGTGAGGTGATCGCTGACGTCACGGAAGAAGGGCTGCGCCTCCCCCTGCACGAAGGGCACCCGCGCTCCGGCCGGGCCGGACCCCGCGAGCTTGGCCAGCGGCTGCGCGAGCGGCCCCGTCGCCCTGCGGAACTCAAGGACCTGGCGCTTGAAGCCGTAGATGCGCGAGGCCGTGTTCCGCGAGCCGCCCGCAGACGGCGAGAACACCTCCGTCTCCAGCTCCTCCAGGTCGGTGCCCAACTCGCGCGCCACGTCGAGGTAGTGGTCGACCACGGCGTCGGCGATCGTGTACAGCACCGCCGTCGGACCGTGCCGCAGCATCTCCGGCTCGTGCTCCAGCCGGGTGCGCACGTCACTCAGCGGGGACTCCTCTCCGTGCCGGACGGTCACCACGAACGAGTCGCCGATGAAGACCATGACCTCGCCGGAGGTCACCACGTCGCTCCTGGGCTCGTAGCCGACCGGCTTGAGCACCACGAACAGCGAGTCGTCGTACACCTCCAGCTTGGGCCGCTGGTGGGCGTTGAGGGCGTCCTCCACGGCCAGCGGATGCAGCCCGAAGTCCCGGGTGACCCGCTCGAACTCGTCCTCCGTCGGCTCGTACAGGCCGATCCAGACGAACGCGCCGTCCTGGAGGCGGCACAGACCGAGGGCGTCGGAGAGGTCCTGCGGCCCCTCGGCGCGGCGCCCGTCCCGGTAGATGGCGCAGTCCACGATCACGGAGCGCATTCTCCCGCCGTCCGCGCGCGGGCGCACCCGCCCGTGCGCCTACCCTGGGCCGCATGCCCACGCTGATCCTGGTCCGGCACGGACGTTCCACCGCCAACACCGAGGGAGTGCTCGCCGGGTGGACGCCCGGCGTCGCCCTGGACGCGCGCGGCACCGAGCAGGCCGCCGCCCTCCCCGGGCGGCTCGCCCGGCTGCCGCTCTCCGAAGTCGTCACCAGCCCGCTGCAGCGCTGCCGGGAGACGGTCCGCCCGCTCCTGGACGCCCGCCCCGGCCTGCCCGTCCACACCGACGACCGGATCGGTGAGTGCGACTACGGCGACTGGTCCGGCCGCAAACTCGCCGAACTGAAGGACGAGCCGCTCATGGAGGTCGTCCAGGCGCACCCCTCGGCGGCGGCCTTCCCCGGCGGGGAGTCGATGCGCGCCATGCAGACCCGCGCCGCGGAGGCGGTGCGCGAGTGGAACGCGCGCGTGGAGCGCGACCACGGGGCCGACGCCGTGTATCTCCTGTGCTCGCACGGTGACATCATCAAGTCGCTCGTCGCGGACGCGCTCGGTCTTCATCTCGACCTCTTCCAGAGGATCTCCGTAGAACCGTGTTCCATCACCGCGATCCGCTACACCCGTCTGAGGCCCTTCCTCGTACGGCTCGGCGACACCGGCGACTTCGCGTCGCTGGCCCCGCGGGAGGAACCCCCGGCGGGCGACGCGACGGTCGGGGGCGGCGCGGGCGCACCGTGATCGGCGGGCGCAGTAGGGTGAAGCGGTCGCAGCGACGCGGCACGCACGGTGCGCGGTGAGCGCGCTCCGCCGCCGCACTCCCGATCCGCCGTACTCCCGATCCCCATGGAGACAGGACGTGTCCCGTCAGGTGTTCCTCTACGACCCCCCGGACCGCTTCGTGGCCGGTACGGTCGGACTGCCCGGACGCCGTACGTTCTTCCTCCAGGCCACCGCCGGCCCCCGGGTGACCAGCGTGGCCCTGGAGAAGACACAGGTCGCCGCTCTCGCCGAGCGCATGGACGAACTGCTCGACGAGGTCGTACGGCGCAGCGGCGGCAACGCCGCGGTGCCCGCCCTCTCGCCCTCCGAGGCCGGTGACACCGGCCCGCTGGACACCCCCGTCGAGGAGGAGTTCCGCGTCGGCACCATGGCCCTGGCCTGGGACGGCGAGGAGCAGCGCATGATCGTCGAGGCGCAGGCCCTCGTGGAGCTCGACGCCGAGTCCGAGGAGGACCTGGCCGAGGCCGAGGAGCGCCTCCTCCAGGACGAGGAGAACGGACCCCCCATGCTGCGGGTCCGGCTCACCGGCGCCCAGGCGCGGGCCTTCGCCAAGCGCGCCCTGGACGTCGTCAACGCCGGGCGCCCGCCCTGCCCGCTGTGCAGCCTGCCGCTCGACCCGGAAGGACACGTATGTCCGCGCCAGAACGGATACCGCCGCGGAGCGTGACCCCCGTGGACCTGCTCACCGAGGGTGAGCTGACCGTGCGCGGCCGCATCAGCGAGGCGTCCAACGCGGCGCTCCTGTGCACCGTCCTCCTCGACGGCCGGGAGGCGTCCTGCGTCTACAAGCCCGTCGCGGGCGAGCGGCCGCTGTGGGACTTCCCCGACGGCACCCTCGCGGAGCGCGAGGCCGCCGCCTACGCGGTCTCCGAGGCGACCGGCTGGGGGCTCGTACCGCCCACCGTGCTGCGCGACGGCCCGTACGGCGAGGGCATGGTCCAGCTGTGGATCGAGGTGTCGGCCGAGGCGGAACTGCTGGCCCTGGTGGACGGCGAGGAGCCCGCCGAGGGCTGGAAGGCGATCGGCTTCGCCGAGGTCGGCGAGGGCCGCACCGCCCTGCTCGTGCACGCCGACGACGAACGGCTGCGGCGCCTGGCCGTCCTGGACGCCGTCCTCAACAACGCCGACCGCAAGGGCGGCCATCTGCTGCCGACCGGGGACGGCCGGCTCTACGGCATCGACCACGGCGTCACCTTCCACACCGAGGACAAGCTGCGCACCCTGCTGTGGGGCTGGGCGGGGGAGCCGCTGACCGCGGAGGCCCTGCGGGTGCTCGGCACCCTCCAGGAGGCGCTGGAGGAGGGCGGCGCCCTGGCGGTGCGGCTCGCCGGGCTGCTCACCGGGGCCGAGGTGGCCGCCACGCGCGCGCGGGTCGGCGCGCTGCTCGCCACCGGCCGCCACCCGCAGCCGGGCGGCGAGTGGCCCGCCATCCCCTGGCCCCCCGTCTAGCGCGGTGACCGGGCGTCCCGGCGGCACCGGCCGCGCAGCACGGCGGCCGGTGTCCCGCAAGGGCGCCTTACCGGTCATCCGGCCTGGTCCGGTTCGTGTACGGAACATCCGTCCGGTTAGGCTCATGACATGTATGCCTGGCCCGCTTCTGAGGTCCCCGCCCTGCCCGGTCAGGGCCGCGACCTGAGGATCCACGACACCGCGACCGGGGAGCAGGTCACCCTGGACCCCGGCCCCGTCGCCCGTATCTACGTCTGCGGCATCACGCCGTACGACGCGACCCATCTGGGGCACGCGGCGACCTACAACGCGTTCGACCTCGTCCAGCGCGTGTGGCTCGACACCAAGCGCCAGGTCCACTACGTCCAGAACGTCACCGACGTCGACGATCCGCTCCTGGAGCGGGCGCGGCGCGACGCCGTCGACTGGGTGGCCCTCGCGGAGAAGGAGACCGCCCTCTTCCGCGAGGACATGACCGCCCTGCGCATGCTGCCGCCGCGGCACTACGTCGGCGCCGTCGAGGCCATACCCGGCATCGTCCCGCTGGTCGAGCGGCTGCGGGACGCCGGCGCCGCCTACGAACTCGACGGCGACGTCTACTTCTCCGTCGAGTCCGACCCGGACTTCGGCAAGGTGTCGAACCTCGACGCCGCCGCCATGCGGCTGCTGTCCGCCGAGCGCGGCGGCGACCCCGACCGGCCCGGCAAGAAGAACGCCCTCGACCCGATGCTGTGGATGGCGGCCCGCGAGGGCGAGCCCAGCTGGGACGGCGGTTCGCTCGGCCCCGGCCGGCCCGGCTGGCACATCGAGTGCGTCGCCATCGCCCTGGACCACCTCGGCATGGGCTTCGACGTCCAGGGCGGCGGCTCCGACCTGGCCTTCCCGCACCACGAGATGGGCGCCTCGCACGCCCAGGTGCTGACCGGCGAGTTCCCCATGGCCAAGGCGTACGTGCACGCGGGCATGGTCGGACTGCACGGCGAGAAGATGTCCAAGTCCAAGGGCAACCTCGTCTTCGTGTCGCGGCTGCGCCGCGACGGCGTCGACCCCGCCGCCATCCGGCTCGCCCTGCTGGCCCACCACTACCGCTCCGACTGGGAGTGGACCGACCAGGTGCTCCAGGACGCCGTCGCCCGCCTGGAGCGCTGGCGTGCCGCCGTCTCCCGCCCCGACGGGCCGCCCGCCGAGGCGCTCGTCGAGGAGATCCGCGACGCCCTCGCCGACGACCTCGACGCACCCGCCGCGCTCGCCGCGGTGGACCGCTGGGCCGAAGCGCAGCGCGAGCGGGGCGGCACGGACACGGGTGCCCCCGGTGTGGTGTCGCGGGCCGTGGACGCGCTGCTGGGCGTCGCCCTCTAGCGAGCCGTACCAGCCCTGTGAGGGCGCTTCCTCCCGGCCTGTCCCCGGCGCCGGAGGGAGCGCCCTCTTCGCGCCCGGCCCCTCGGCGCCCGTCCGTCCAGAAGCGGGCGGGGCGGGCGTTCGGGCGGTCCGTACGGCTGCCGATGCCGCGCTCCCGTGCCGGGCGGATGCCGCACGTCCCTGTCGAGACGCCGTCGACGGCCCCGGGGGCGGCCCGGCTGTGGTGGGGTGGGGGCAGCCGACCCGGACCCGCGGTCGGCCGGTCCCGTACGCGGAACGACGCTCCGTGGCCCCCGAACACCGCTCCTTCGCGCCGCAGTTCACCCGCCGCCGGCTCCTCACGGCCGCCGCGTACCGGGGCTGCCTCTACCTCCCCAACGCCCGCTCCACCACCCCGCCGGCGCCGGAGACGACGTACGAGGTGCTCTCGGTCCCGGCGTGAGACCAGTGCCGGGGGCGGTGCGCCGCACCGACCCCGGCCCGTCAGTCCTCCGACGAGTCGTCGTCCTCGTCGCCGCCCCGGTCCCGTTCCCGGTCCGTGTCCCGGCCGCCCGGCTTCGGCGGCCTGGACGGGCGCGTGCGGCCGCCGGGACTGTCCCGCAGATACGGGGTACCGGGCCCGGCGTCCCCGCCGTCGGCCGTGGCGTGCCCGCTGGCCGGGGGGCCGCCGTCCCGCCGCCGCAGATAGCGCTCGAACTCCCGGGCGATCGCCTCGCCCGACGCCTCCGGCAGCTCCGCGGTGTCCCGGGCCTCCTCCAGCGTCTGCACGTACTCCGCGACCTCGCTGTCCTCGGCGGCCAGCTGGTCCACGCCCACCTGCCAGGCGCGCGCGTCCTCGGGCAGCTCGCCCAGCGGGATGCGCACGTCGATCAGGTCCTCGAGCCGGTTGATCAGGGCCAGCGTCGCCTTCGGGTTGGGCGGCTGGGAGACGTAGTGCGGTACGGCGGCCCACAGCGAGACCGCCGGTACGCCCGCGTGCGTGCACGCCTCCTGGAGGATGCCGACGATGCCCGTGGGCCCCTCGTACTTGGTCTCCTCCAGGTCCATCCGCCGGGCCAGGTCCGCGTCGGACGTGGTCCCGCTGATCGGGACCGGACGCGTGTGCGGGGTGTCGCCGAGCAGGGCACCCAGGATCACCACCAGCTCCACGCCCAGCTCGTGCGCGAAGCCCAGGAGCTCGTTGCAGAACGAGCGCCACCGCATGGACGGTTCGATACCGCGGACCAGGACGAGGTCGCGCGGTTTGTCACCGCCGACGCGGACCACCGACAGCCGCGTCGTCGGCCACGTGATCTTGCGCACTCCGCCGTCCAGCCACACCGTGGGGCGGTTCACCTGGAAGTCGTAGTAGTCCTCGGCGTCCAGCGCCGCGAACACCTCGCCCTTCCACTCCCTGTCGAGATGCGCGACCGCGGTGGAGGCGGCGTCGCCGGCGTCGTTCCAGCCCTCGAACGCGGCCACCATGACCGGGTCGATCAGCTCGGGAACCCCCTCGAGCTCGATCACCCAGCGCCTCCTTCCGACGTGCCCTCGCCTGACCACACAACCTTACGGCGTGCGGCGGGGGCGCCCGCAGCCCCCTGCGCGGGGGATGAACGGATCACTGCCCCGTTCACGACCCCGGAACACCCGCCGAGAGATCCGATGTCCGGCGAAAGCCACAGGGTGTGATGAAGGGGACGCCGGGGGTGCGCCGAAGGCCGTCGCGGCCGCCCGGTCACAGGGACGCGCGCAGCCACTGCTCCACGCTCGCGATGTGCGCCGTCGCCCACGACCGCGCTGCCTCCGCGTCCCGGTCCCGCAGCGCCGCCAGGATCGCCCGGTGCTCGTGCAGGGTGCGGCTGACCGCGTCCTCCTGGGTCAGTCCCCGCCACACGCGCGCGCGGGTCGTCGGCCCCGACAGCCCGTCGAGCAGCGAGCACAGCACCGAGTTGCCCGAGGTCTGCACGATGCCCCGGTGGAACTCCAGGTCGCCCGCGACGAGTTCCTCCACCGACGGGGCGTCGCCGAGCCGGTCCAGCTGCCCGGCGAGCACGTCCAGTTGCTGCTCGCTGATGCGCGCGGCGGCCATCGCGGTCGCGGCCGGCTCCAGGATGCGCCGCACGGCGAGGAACTCCAGCACCGTGTCGTCCCGGTGGAAGTCGACGACGAAACTCAGCGCCTCCAGCAGCAGTTGCGGGTCCAGGCTCGTGACGTAGGTGCCGTCGCCCTGCCGCACGTCCAGGATGCGGATCAGCGACAGGGCCCGTACCGCCTCCCGCAGCGAGTTGCGGGACAGCCCCAGTGCGGCGGCGAGCTCGCTCTCCTTGGGCAGCCGGTCGCCGGGCCGCAGCGCGCCTGAGACGATCATGCCCTTGATCTTCTCGATCGCCTCGTCGGTGACTGCCATGCCCCGGCCTCCGTGTCCTTCAGGACGTCGTCCCAGACGTCCGACGTCTCACGTCATTATGCGGGCTCCGCCCCCGGTGCCGACGGCCTCGCGGCAGCCGTGGGCACCGGCCCCGCACGCCGTCGCGCGGCCGGTGTCAGCCCCCGACGCCCAGAGGCCGGTCCGCCGGGCACGCGACCGGCTCCGCGGCCAGCTGCCGCTGGAGCCGCAGATGCCGGAACTCGTAGTACGCCCCCGACTGCCGCAGCACGCCCCGGCGGTGCGCCTCGTCCAGGAACGCCATGCACCGCCATGGCATACGGCCCGACGCCGCGAGCCAGATCCGGGCGACCGCGAGCCGCCCCCAGGCGCTGAGGGCGAGCGCGGCCGTGCCCACCGGAACCCACAGCTGGGTGCCCGCCTGCACGAACCCGCCCCAGTCCCGGGACATCGTCACGACCGGCACGCAGACGACCGCGGTCGCCAGGGCGGCGAGCGCGCCGCGCGCCAGGGACGCCGTGCGGTCGGTGCGCAGCGAGGACCGGGGCCCGGCCGCGCGCATCACGTCGGACGGCGTGCTCAGGGCGTGGTACACCCCGCAGACGCAGCCGCCGACCAGGCCCACCAGCACACCGGCGGCCAGGATCGGCGGCAGCAGCCGCCCGGCCGTGCCCCGGGACGAGCCCTCGGTGAGCCAGTCGCGGGCCCGCGGCGGAAGCTCCGACCGCAGGCCCGCCGCGTCGGCCGTGCGCAGGCCGTCCCGGGTCGCCAGCCGTACGACGACGGCGCCGTCCCGTGCCTCGAACGCCGTGCGCCGGGCGGTGAAGGCGTCGCAGGACCGCCCGGTCACCAGGGGCAGCCGGCAGTTCGGCGGGGACGTCCGCCGCGGATAGGCCACGGGACGGGCGTCGCGCGCCGGATACAGCAGCGTGCCCCGCAGCGGCCGCCCGGTCGTCGCGAAGCGCACCCCGTGCCGCTCCCGGAACTCCCAGCCGCCGATCCGCCGCCCGTCCAGCCCCTCCTTCGGCGCCGACTTGAGCACGGTCACGCCCACCGCCGCCAGGCCCCCGGCGGTCGTGGCGGCCACCCCGACCAGCAGGGCGGCGGCGGTGCCCCGCACCAGCCGGGCCGCGAGGCCCCGGACGACCCGGCCGGGCCGGGCCAGCGGCGCGCTGTCCCGCTCCGCACGCCGGGTGGCACCCAGCAGCAGGACACCCCCGGCGACGCCGCAGACCGTCCCGAACAGCGCCGTCCAGGGACTGTCCGCCACCCCGGCGAGCACGGCCGTGAGCACCGCCGCCCCGAGCGCCGCCAGGGCGCCCCCGCAGCCGCGCGCCGCCGCACGGCCCCGGTGGCCGCCCGCCCAGGGCAGGCTGAGCGGGCGGGGACGCCGGGACAGCCCGGCGATCCCGAAGAACAGGCAGAACAGCAGGGCGAAGAGGCAGCCGGCGAGCAGGTCGGGCAGCCATCCGTCGGTCACCGCGCCGAAGCGGAAGCCGAACCGCAGATCGTCGGTGAACGCGAACCCCGCCCACAGCACCGCGGCGGCCGCCGTCGCGACCGCCAACTGGCGGCGCAGGAAGGCCGCCCGGGGCACCCTGCCGCCGGCCGGGGGCAGCAGGAACGCCACGCCGAAGGCATAGCCCAGGCTCTGGCCCACGAGTGTCATCAGCAGCGAGGCGGAGTCGTCCACCGTGGCCGGATCGCTCCACGCCCGGCTCAGCAGCGCGGGGATCAGCAGGAGCGCGTTGACCACGATCGCGACCAGTCCCGGCGCGTACACGCGCAGCAGCCGGGGCGTCATCGACTCCAGCTCCCACCAGCCGAACCGGGCCGTCCCGCGCCGGTCCAGCTCCCGCGCCAGCCGCCCGAGCCGGCGCTTCGCCTCCGCGGCGCCGTGCGCCCCGGTGTCGGTGAACGCGGCGGGCACGAACGCCTCCAGCAGGTGCTCCTCGATGTGCGCGCCCGTGGGGAAGCGCACCCGGTCCAGCAGTTCGGCCGGGTCCCGGGTCCGGTCGCCGTAGACGGTCCGGGCCAGCGCCACCATCAGCGGAACCGTCAGCACCGCCGCCAGCTGGTCGTCCGGGTCCCGGGCCAGCCGCTCCAGCACGGGCGTCCACACCGTCGTACGGAGGGCTCCGGCGGCGGGCAGCGGCCGGGCCGTGCGCTCCAGATGCGCCGCCGACTGCCCGATCTCCAGCGGCAGCAGCCGGACCACCTGCGCGGCGGTGAGGACGTCGCCCTCGTCGACCGCGGTCCGCCAGGCCCGGGGACGGCTCGTGAGCAACAGCGGCAGATCGTCGTCGAGTTCGGAGTTGATCCGCCGTACGGCCATCCCGTACACGTCCTCGGGCAGTTCGTCGAACCCGTCCAGGACGGGCAGCACCAGTCCGCTGTCCAGCAGGGCGCGCGCCAGGGTGCGCTGTCCGCCGGCGGGCAGCGCCAGCGGGCGGTGCTCGGCGGCCAGCCGCTCGGCGAGCCAGTCGCGCAGCCCGGTGTGGCGGGGGTCCCACCCGGCCGGCTGGAAGATCACCGGGACGGGGCCGCCGGCCTGCCGCTCGGCGAGCCTGCCCAGCGTGAACCGCAGGGCGAGCACGGTCTTGCCCGAGCCGGGACCGCCCAGCACCACCAGCCGGCGGCCCGGCACGCTCCCGAACGCGGCCACGACGTCGCCGAGTCGCCGCTCGCCGTCACGCTGCGTGGGGATGCGGCGGACGTTCTCCGGGTGGTCGGCGAGCCGCGGGTCCGCCGCCGTCCAGCGCACGTCCACCGGCTCCGGGTCCTGGAGCCTGCGCAGCCGGAACTCCGCAGCCCACTGCTCCCGTACGGCGTCGGCCAGTTGGTCGGCGGCCCGGCGCCGTACGTCGTCGCCCGGCTGCGGCGGCGGGTCGGCGTCGCCGCGCAACACGTCGGCCAGCAGCGCCGCCACGGACACCACGGCGCCGATCACGGAGACGAGGACGCTCTCGGAGGCCACGTCGTCGATCGTGCGCAGCACGCTCGCCAGCGCCACCAGGGCCGCCCCGCACACCCCGAACATCACGCGGCGGCGCAGTCGCGCGCCCCGCCATCCGCCACTCATGTCCCCCGACGCTCCCCGTGCAGACCGAACCGTGCTCAAGCACCGTTCTAGCGGCCCCGTCACCTGCGGGCCGGTCATTCCACGGGAGGCGGGAGGGGCGCACGGGAGCAGTCCGAGGGCTGCCGGAAGCCAGCCGCGGCGGACTTGGAGCATGTGTTCCACAGGTGGACGAAAGGGGCGGCTCCCCGTGCGGGAGACCGCCCCCTCGGCGGTGGTCGGCCCCGGTGCACGGGGCCGCGCCCGTGCGGTCCGGTCCGGCCGGGGCGGTGGCCGCGCCGGCGCCGCGCGGGACGCGTCCGGCGGTGTACCCGCGCGGCGCCTCGGGGTCACTTCCCGTCGAGCAGGCCCTGCACCTTCGCGCGGACGTCGTCCGAGGCCAGGCCGCGGATGGTGAGGGTGGTGCGGCGGCGCAGCACGTCGTCGGCGGTCTCGGCCCACTCGTGGTCCCGGGCGTAGACGACCTGGGCCCAGATCTCCGGGGCGTCCGGGTGGACGCGCTCGCCCAGCTCCGGGTCGTCGTTGGCGATCCGGGCGATGTCGAAGGCCAGCGAGCCGTAGTGGGTGGCCAGGTGCCGGGCGGTGTCGGCGCCCATGCGCGGGCCCGGCGCCGGCCGGTCCGTCAGCAGGCGGTGCGCGACCGCGCGCGGGTTGGCGATACCGGGCAGCGGGAGCTTCTTCGGCAGCGAGGCGATCGGCTCGAAGTCGTCGCCCAGCGGGTGGCCCGGCAGCGTCTCCAGCTTCTTCATGATCGTGCGGCCGATGTGCCGGAAGGTGGTCCACTTGCCGCCCGCGACGGACAGCATCCCGCCCCGGCCCTCGGTGACCACGGTCTCGCGCTTGGCCTTCGCGGTGGCACCGGGGCCTCCGGGCAGCACCCGCAGACCGGCGAAGGCGTACGTGATCAGATCGCGGTCCAGCTGCTGGTCCCGGACGGAGAACGCGGCCTCGTCCAGGATCTGGGCTATGTCCCTGTCGTTGACCGCGACGTCCGCCGGGTCGCCCTCGAACTCCTCGTCCGTGGTGCCGAGCAGCAGCATGTCCTCCCACGGCAGGGCGAAGGTGATGCGGTACTTGTCGATCGGGGTCGCGAGCGCCGCCTTCCACGGGGCGGTCCTCTTCAGGACCAGGTGCGCGCCCTTCGACAGCCGGATCGACGGTGCCGCGTTCGGGTCCTCCATCGCGCGCAGGTGGTCGACCCACGGCCCGGTCGCGTTCAGCACCAGGCGGGCGCTCACCCCGAACTCGTCCCCGGACAGGCGGTCCTTGAGGTCGGCGCCGGTGACCCGGCCCTTGGTGAAGCGCAGGCCGGTGACCTCCGCGTGGTTCAGCACGACGGCGCCGGACTCGGCGGCCGCGCGGACCGTCATCAGCGCCATGCGGGCGTCGTTCATCTGGTCGTCGCCGTACACGGCCACGGCCCTGAGGTTCTCGGTGCGCAGCTCGGGCACGTCCTGCGCGGCCTTGGCGGGCGAGAGCAGATGCCCCACGCCGTCGCCGAAGGCCGACAGGGCGGAGTAGGCGAAGACGCCCGCCCCGAGCTTCGCCGCGCCGTGCGGCCCGCCCTTGTACACGGGGAGGTAGAACGTGAGCGGGTTCGCCAGGTGGGGAGCCACCTGGCGGGAGACCGCACGGCGCTCGAAGTGGTTCTCCGCCACCAGCTTCACCGCGCCGGTCTGCAGGTAGCGCAGCCCGCCGTGCAGCAGCTTGGAGGAGGCGGAGGAGGTGGCGCCGGCGAAGTCGCCGGCGTCGACCAGAGCCACCCTGAGGCCGGACTGCGCGGCGTGCCAGGCGGTGGAGATGCCCAGGATGCCGCCGCCGATCACGAGTAGGTCGTACGACGCCTTGGAGAGCTGCTCCCGGGTCTGGGCGCGGCTCGGGTGGGAGCCGGAGGCCGGGTGCGTGCCGAGGGCGGGCACGGACTGCAGGGTGGTCTGACTGGTCATGTCGGGTTCTTACTCCTCATCAGAGTTCGAGAGCTGGGGTCAGTTCTCGTCGTCCTCGAGCCAGCCCATGGTCCGCTCGACGGCCTTGAGCCAGTTCTTGTACTCACGGTCGCGGGTCTCCGCGTCCATGCGGGGGGTCCACTCGGCGGCCCGGCGCCAGTTGGCGCGCAGCTCGTCGGTGCTGGTCCAGAAGCCGACGGCGAGACCGGCGGCGTAGGCGGCGCCGAGGCAGGTGGTCTCCGCGACCATCGGGCGCACCACGGGCGCGTCCAGGACGTCGGAGAGGGTCTGCATCAGCAGGTTGTTGGCGGTCATGCCGCCGTCGACCTTGAGGGTGGCGAGCTCGACGCCGGAGTCCTTCGTCATGGCGTCGGCGATCTCGCGGGTCTGCCAGGCGGTGGCCTCCAGGACGGCGCGCGCGAGGTGCGCCTTGGTGACGTACCGGGTCAGGCCGGCGATCACCCCGCGGGCGTCGGAGCGCCAGTGCGGGGCGAACAGGCCGGAGAAGGCCGGCACGAAGTAGGCGCCGCCGTTGTCCTCGACCGACAGCGCGAGCGTCTCGATCTCGGCGGCGGTGGAGATCAGGCCCATCTGGTCGCGCATCCACTGCACCAGGGACCCGGTGACGGCGATCGAGCCCTCCAGGGCGTAGACCGTGTCCTGGTCGCCGATCTTGTAGCCGACGGTGGTGAGCAGACCGGCGTACGAGTTGATGATCTTGTCGCCGGTGTTCATCACCATGAAGGTGCCGGTGCCGTACGTCGACTTGGTCTCGCCCTCGGCGAAGCAGGTCTGGCCGAACAGGGCGGCCTGCTGGTCGCCGAGCGCGGAGGCGACCGGGATGCCGCCGAGCAGCTCGCCCAGCTCGCCGCCGGTGATCTCGCCGTAGACCTCGGCGGAGGAGCGGATCTCGGGGAGCAGCTGGAGGGGCACCCCGATCGACTCGGCGATCTTCTCGTCCCACTCCATGGTGTGCAGGTTCATCAGCATGGTGCGGGAGGCGTTGGTGACGTCCGTGACGTGGCGGCCGCCGTCGACACCGCCGGTCAGGTTCCAGATGACCCAGGTGTCCATGGTGCCGAAGAGGATGTCGCCGGCCTCGGCGCGCTCCTTGAGGCCCTCGACGTTGTCCAGCAGCCAGCGGGCCTTGGGGCCGGCGAAGTACGAGGCGAGGGGCAGGCCGGTCTCGCGGCGGAAGCGGTCCTGGCCGACGTTGCGGCCGAGCTCCCGGCACAGGGCGTCGGTGCGGGTGTCCTGCCAGACGATCGCGTGGTGGACGGGCTCACCGGTGTTCTTGTCCCACAGCACGGTGGTCTCGCGCTGGTTGGTGATGCCGATGGCCTTGATGTCGTCACGGGTGATGCCGGCCTTGGCGACGGCGCCGGCGACGACCTCCTGGACGTTGGTCCAGATCTCGGTGGCGTCGTGCTCGACCCAGCCGGGCTTCGGGAAGATCTGCTCGTGCTCCTTCTGGTCGACGGCGACGATGCGCCCGTCGCGGTCGAAGACGATGCAGCGGGACGAGGTCGTGCCCTGGTCGATGGCGGCGATGAAGGGGCCGGCGGTGTGGGCGTCGGTCACAGTGAGCTCCTGGAAGTTCCGTGGTTATGGGGCTTTACGTACGGCGCGCGCTGAGAGTTTCGGTACTGATCACCCGGACGGGTGAACCTTGCTCTCCTAGGCGAAGGCGACGTTGTAGATGCCTGCCGCGATGGCGCCGCCGATGAGCGGACCGGCCACCGGGATCCAGGCGTAGCCCCAGTCGGAGCCGCCCTTGTTGGGCAGCGGCAGCAGGGCGTGCACGATGCGCGGACCGAGGTCGCGGGCGGGGTTGATGGCGTACCCGGTCGGACCGCCGAGCGACAGGCCGATCGAGACGACCACGAGCGCGGTGATCAGGGCGCCCAGGGCGCCGAGGCCCTTGCCGCTGTCGTTGAGGCCCTGGGTCAGGATGGCGAGGACCAGGACGACGGTGCCGATGACCTCGGTGAGGAGGTTCTGCACCGCGTGGCGGATCTCGGGACCGGTGGAGAAGACGCCGAGGACCGGGCCCGCGCCCTTCTCCTGGGCCTCGACGGCCTTGGCGGTGGTGGACTGGGCGCCCGGACCGCCGACGATCTCCCTGTCGGTGAGGTGGGCGTGGAACTGGCCGTAGTAGGCGACCCAGACCAGTGCCGCGCCGATCATGGCGCCGAGGAGCTGTCCGGCGAAGTACGTCGGGACGTTGCCCCAGTCGTTGTCCTTGATCGCGATGGCGAGGGTCACGGCCGGGTTCAGATGGGCACCGGACAGCGGCGCCGAGGTGTAGACCGCCGTGAGCACCGCGAAGCCCCACCCGAAGGCGATGGCGAGCCAGCCGGCGTTGCGGGCCTTGGATGCCTTGAGCGTGACGGCCGCGCAGACGCCGCCGCCGAGCAGGATGAGTATGGCGGTACCGATGGTCTCGCCGATGAAGATGTCGGAGCTGGACACCCGCGACTCCTTTGTCCTTCGTCCAGGGGAAGCCGAACCCCGGGGTCCCACCGGTGGTTCGCGTTGCCCTCGGGGTGAGGGCGATGCCGGCCCTTGGCACTGTCACACTCTACCTCGTATTGCCGATAGCTGTTCGACAATGCCGACCGATGGACGGGAGCTTGCCTCTGGCGTCAGGCGCGCGTCAAGGGTCGTGTCGTCGAATGCTCGATCGTTATCGGATGTGTTGATCTGTCGACATCGTGAGAGGTGTGTGCGTACGGTCGCGTCGGCGTCACCCTGGGTGTGCGACGCGGCCCGCCGCTCGTCGACCGTTCTCCGGTGTCCGGGCACGCCGGCGACCGGAACGCGGGCCTCGCGTCCCGGTCGCCGCTCCCTGCCTTCAGCGCGCTGCCGTCAGCGCCCGGCTCTCAGCGTCCTGCCGCCACAGCCCTGCCGCCACAGCCCGGCCGTCGGTGCCCGGTTCCGGCACCCTGTCCCCGGCCGGTCTCAGAACCGTCCGGCGCCCAGGTCGCGGGAGACCGCGCGGGCGCAGTCCCGCACCGCCGCGATCAGCTCGGGGCGCAGCTCGCCGTCGCGGCACAGCCGCTCCACGGCGCCGGTGATGCCGACCGATCCGACCGGCATCCGGCGCCGGTTGTGGATGGGGGCCGCGACGGACGCGACGCCCTCCCAGGTCTCCTCGACGTCGGCCGCGTACCCGCGCGCGCGGGTCATGTCGAGGATGTGCTCGAAGTCGTCCGGCTCGCACACCGTGCGCTCCGTGAACGCCTTGCGGTCCGCCTCGACGGCCTCGCTGTGCGCCACCGGGTCGTAGGCCGACAGGACCTTGCCGAGCGCCGTGGAGTGCAGCGGCTGCATGGCCCCTATCTCCAGCACCTGCCGGCTGTCGTCCGGGCGGAAGACGTGGTGCACGATCAGTACGCCCTGCTGGTGCAGCACGCCGAGGTAGACGCTCTCCCCGCTGGAGCGCGCCAGGTCGTCCGTCCACACGAGCGCGCGTGCCCGCAGTTCGTGCACGTCCAGATAGGTGGTGCCGAGCCGCAGCAGCTCCGCGCCCAGCTGGTAGCGCCCGGAGGCGTCGTCCTGCTCGACGAAGCCCTCCTGCTGCAAGGTGCGCAGGATGCCGTGCGCGGTGCCCTTCGCGAGACCCAGCGACGAGGCGATGTCCGACAGGCCGAGACGCCGCTCGCCACCTGCGAGGAGCCGCAGCATCGCGGCCGCCCGTTCGAGCGACTGGATGTTCCGTGCCATCGCCGTACTGCCTCCGTCCGTCCCCTTCGACCGTCGACCACGCGACGTCGCTGCCGTTCGGCAATGTCGAACACTACCGGTCGTCGCCGACCTCTCGCCAATGATCCGTCCGACCCCCGGCCCCACGGCGTGTCACCCGCCCCGCGGCCCGGCCCGGCCGTCCCGCGTCGTGGACCCCCTGACCATTCCCGCGTGGTCCCGGCTACCCTGGCGGCGTGCGCCCGCCGTGGGAAGAGTCCACCAGGGGCGCAAAGCCGACAGCCGTCGCACTCCAGGGAGCCCTTACATGGCCTCGTTGCCACCGACCCCTTCCGCCGACAGCCGGACCCGTGTGTCCGCGCTCCGCGAGGCGCTCGCCACCCGAGTGGTGGTCGCCGACGGAGCCATGGGCACCATGTTGCAGGCCCAGGACCCGACGCTCGAGGACTTCGAGAACCTCGAGGGCTGCAACGAGATCCTCAACGTCACCCGCCCCGACATCGTCCGCTCCGTCCACGACGCGTACTTCTCCGTGGGCGTCGACTGTGTCGAGACCAACACCTTCGGGGCCAACCACACCGCGGCGGCGGAGTACGACATCGCCGACCGCGTGCACGAACTGTCCGAGACCGGCGCCCGTATCGCCCGCGAGGCCGCCGACGAGCACACCGCCCGCGACGGCCGCCCGCGCTGGGTGCTCGGCTCGATCGGCCCAGGCACCAAGCTGCCCACCCTCGGCCACGTCGGCTACGCCGTCATCCGCGACGGGTACCAGGCCAACGCCGAGGGACTGCTCGCCGGCGGCGCCGACGCGCTGATCGTGGAGACCACCCAGGACCTCCTCCAGACCAAGGCGTCCGTCCTGGGCGCCCGCCGCGCCCTGGAGGCCACCGGCGCCGACGTGCCGCTGGTCGTCTCGATGGCCTTCGAGACGACCGGCACGATGCTGCTCGGCTCCGAGATCGGCGCGGCCCTCACGGCCCTGGAGCCGCTCGGCATCGACATGATCGGCCTGAACTGCTCCACCGGCCCCGCCGAGATGAGCGAGCACCTGCGCTACCTCAACCGGCACTCCCGCATCCCGCTGCTCTGCATGCCCAACGCCGGCCTGCCGATCCTCACCAAGGACGGCGCCCACTTCCCGCTCGGCCCCGAGGGACTGGCCGACGCCCAGGAGAACTTCGTCCGCGACTACGGCCTCTCCCTGATCGGCGGCTGCTGCGGCACCACCCCCGAGCACCTGCGCCAGGTCGTCGAGCGCGTCCGCGGCCTCACGCCCACCGAGCGCTCCCCGCGCCCGGAACCGGGCGCGGCCTCCCTCTACCAGACGGTCGCCTTCCGCCAGGACACCTCGTACCTGGCCATCGGCGAGCGCACCAACGCCAACGGCTCCAAGAAGTTCCGCGAGGCCATGCTCGCAGCGCGCTGGGACGACTGCGTGGAGATCGCGCGCGAGCAGATCCGCGAGGGCGCGCACATGCTCGACCTGTGCGTGGACTACGTCGGCCGCGACGGCGTCGCCGACATGCAGGAGCTGGCCGGCCGCTTCGCCACCGCCTCCACCCTGCCGATCGTGCTGGACTCCACCGAGGTCGGCGTCATCCGGGCCGGCCTGGAGAAGCTCGGCGGGCGCGCCGTCATCAACTCCGTCAACTACGAGGACGGCGACGGCCCCGAGTCCCGGTTCGCGCAGGTCACCGCGCTGGCGCGGGAGCACGGCGCCGCCCTGATCGCGCTGACCATCGACGAGGAGGGCCAGGCCCGCACCCCGGAGAAGAAGGTCGAGATCGCCGAGCGGCTGATCGAGGACCTGACGGGCACCTGGGGCATCCACGAGTCGGACATCCTCATCGACACCCTGACCTTCACCATCTGTACCGGCCAGGAGGAGTCCCGGGGAGACGGCGTCGCCACCATCGAGGCGATCCGCGAGCTCAAGCGCCGCCACCCGGACGTCCAGACCACCCTCGGTCTGTCCAACATCTCCTTCGGCCTCAACCCGGCCGCCCGCATCCTGCTCAACTCCGTCTTCCTCGACGAGTGCGTCAAGGCGGGCCTGGACTCGGCGATCGTGCACGCCTCGAAGATCCTGCCGATCGCCCGGTTCAGCGAGGAGGAGGTGCAGACCGCCCTCGACCTGATCCACGACCGCCGCCGCGAGGGCTACGACCCCCTCCAGAAGCTCATGCAGCTCTTCGAGGGCGCCACCGCCAAGTCCCTCAAGGCCGGCAAGGCCGAGGAACTGGCCGCCCTGCCCCTGGAGGAGCGCCTCAAGCGCCGCATCATCGACGGTGAGCGCAACGGCCTGGAGGCCGACCTCGACACCGCACTCCAGGACCGCCCCGCCCTCGACATCGTCAACGAGACCCTCCTGGACGGCATGAAGGTCGTCGGCGAACTCTTCGGCTCCGGCCAGATGCAGCTGCCGTTCGTCCTCCAGTCCGCCGAGGTCATGAAGGCCGCCGTCGCCCATCTCGAACCGCACATGGAGAAGAGCGCCGACGGCGAAGGAGGGGCCGGCAAGGGCACCATCGTGCTGGCCACCGTGCGCGGCGACGTGCACGACATCGGCAAGAACCTCGTGGACATCATCCTGTCCAACAACGGCTACAACGTCGTCAACCTCGGCATCAAGCAGCCCGTCTCCGCGATCCTGGAGGCCGCCGAGGAGCACCGCGCCGACGTCATCGGCATGTCCGGCCTGCTGGTGAAGTCCACGGTGATCATGAAGGAGAACCTGGAGGAGCTCAACTCCCGTGGCATGGCCGCCGACTACCCGGTCATCCTCGGCGGTGCCGCCCTGACCCGGGCGTACGTCGAGCAGGACCTGCACGAGATCTACGAGGGCGAAGTCCGCTACGCCCGCGACGCGTTCGAGGGGCTGCGCCTGATGGACGCCCTCGTCGGCGTCAAGCGCGGGGTGCCCGGCGCCCGGCTGCCCGAACTCAAGCAGCGCCGGGTGAGGGCCGCCACCGCCGCCGCCGTCCTGGACGAGCGCCCGGAGGAGGGCCACGTCCGCTCCGACGTCGCCGTCGACAACCCCGTCCCCGAGCCGCCGTTCCGCGGCACCCGCGTCATCAAGGGCATCCAGCTCAAGGAGTACGCCTCCTGGCTCGACGAGGGCGCCCTGTTCAAGGGCCAGTGGGGCCTGAAGGAGACGCGCAGCGGCGAGGGCCCGTCCTACCGGGAACTCGTCGAGTCCGAGGGCCGGCCGCGGCTGCGCGGTCTGCTCGACCGGCTCCAGACGGAGAACCTGCTGGAGGCCGCCGTCGTCTACGGCTACTTCCCCTGCGTCTCCAAGGACGACGACCTGGTCATCCTGGACGAGCACGGCAACGAGCGCACCCGCTTCACCTTCCCGCGCCAGCGCCGCGGCCGGCGGCTGTGCCTCGCGGACTTCTTCCGCCCCCAGGAGTCCGGCGAGACCGACGTCGTCGGCCTCCAGGTCGTCACGGTCGGCTCCCGCATCGGGGAGGAGACGGCCCGGCTCTTCGAGTCGAACTCCTACCGCGACTACCTCGAACTGCACGGGCTGTCCGTGCAGCTGGCCGAGGCCCTCGCCGAGTACTGGCACGCGCGCGTGCGCTCGGAACTCGGCTTCGCCGGGGAGGACCCGGCCGGGATCGAGGACATGTTCGCGCTGAAGTACCGGGGTGCGCGCTTCTCGCTGGGCTACGGCGCCTGCCCCAACCTGGAGGACCGCTCCAAGATCGCGGACCTGCTGCGGCCGGAGCGCATCGGCGTCCAGCTGTCCGAGGAGTTCCAGCTGCACCCGGAGCAGTCCACGGACGCGATCGTCATCCACCACCCGGAGGCGAAGTACTTCAACGCCCGCTGACCTCCCGCGCGGGCACACCGGTGCCGGCCGGGCCCCACCCCGGCCGGCACCGCGTGCCCCGCGGCACAGCGGCCGCACCAGGCGTCCCTCCGGGTCACGTCGTACACTGGACGGTCCACCGCAGGCCGGTTCCCTCCGTGGGAACCGGCCTGATCGTCCCTTCAAGGAGGTACGTGGATGACCAGCACGGTCCCCGCGCCAGCAACCCGTACGGCCGACGGCTCGGCCCTTCAGGCGGTGCTCCTGGACATGGACGGCACCCTGGTGGACACCGAGGGCTTCTGGTGGGACACCGAGGTCGAGGTCTTCGCCGCCCTCGGCCACACCCTCGACGAGACCTGGCGGCACGTCGTGGTCGGCGGTCCCATGACCCGCAGCGCGGGCTTCCTCATCGAGGCCACCGGCGCCGACATCGCCCTCGCCGAGCTCACGGTCCTGCTGAACCAGGGCTTCGAGGACCGTATCGACCGGGCCCTGCCGCTGATGCCCGGGGCGGCCAGGCTGCTGGCGGAGCTCGCCGAGTACGAGATCCCGACGGCCCTCGTCTCCGCCTCGCACCGCCGCATCATCGACCGCGTGCTCACCTCGCTCGGCCCGCAGCACTTCGCGCTCACCGTCGCCGGCGACGAGGTGGCCCGCACCAAGCCGCACCCCGACCCCTATCTGTTCGCCGCGGCGGGACTGGGCGCGGATCCGGCCAGGTGCGCCGTCGTCGAGGACACCGCCACGGGCGTCGCCGCCGGCGAGGCGGCCGGCTGCCATGTCGTGGCCGTGCCGTCCGTCGCCCCCATCACCCCGGCCGCCCGGCGCACCGTGGTGACGTCCCTCGAACACGTCGATCTGGCTTTTCTGCGCGCGCTGATGGCGGTCTGACAACGCAAATGCGCCGACCGTTCACCCAGCGTGCGGCATCGGCCGGCCGCTGAATTCCGCAAGGGAATTCGAGCGCGTCCGACGGGCCGAATTCCACTGCCGGTTCCGCTTGTTCCGTTTGTGATGTTCGCCACTCGGCAAGGGGTCGACAGGTGCCCCGCACTGTGCCCTCCCTCCCCTGGGTGGGGCTTTCGGCGCACCCTTGTGTCCCGATTGGTGAAACGGTGCACGAAACCTTCCCTGGGAAGGTTTTCGTTGCGTCCGCGCCCGGTTCCGCAGCGTGATGGAGCCTCAACTCCGGTGGCTTCGGACCCTCCTGCGGGCGCGGACTAATCTCGTCGCGAGAACCTCGCCCCTACCCCCGTGATCCGTCGCAACACCCCCTGCATGCCGGGTACACGGAGTCGACAGCTGGAGAAACCCGAGCATGAACCGCAAGACTTTGGTGCTGCCGGCCGCCATCGGCCTGCTCGCGCCGGTCCTCGCCGCCTGCGGCGGAACCGACAGCGGTAGCGGCAGTGGTGACGCGATCGTCGTCGGCACCACCGACTCCTTCACGGCCTCGGCCGAGGCTCCCGCGCTGGTCGACCCGGCGTACGCGTACGACGTCGGTACCTGGAACATCCTGCGGCAGACGGTGCAGACCCTGATGATCCAGCCGCGCGGGGAGGGCAACCCCGTGCCGGAGGCGGCCGAGAGCTGCGGCTTCACCGACAGCGGCAACGAGCGCTACGCCTGCACGCTGCGCGCGGGCCTGAAGTTCGCCAACGGCGACCCCATCACCGCGGCCGACGTGAAGTACTCCGTCGAGCGCGCCCTGAGCCTGAAGGCCGACAGCGGTGTCTTCGCGCTGCTGTCCGGCGTCGACACGGTCGAGACCAAGGGCGACCGCGAGGTCATCTTCCACCTCAAGCGAGCCGACGCCACCTTCCCGTTCAAGCTGTCGACGCCCGTCGCGGGCATCGTCAACGCGAAGGACTACAGCAAGAAGTCCCTGCGCAACGGCTTCAAGATCGACGGCTCCGGCCCGTACAGCTTCAAGGCCGAGGTGGACGGCGACAAGCTCGTCTCCGCCACGTTCACCAAGAACCCCAACTACAAGGGGAGTCTCAAGGTGAACAACGACAAGGTGCAGCTGCGCAACTTCAAGAACGCGGAGGAGATGGGCAGCGCCCTGGACAAGGGTGACATCGACGTCATGACCCGCGCGATGTCGCCGTCGCAGATCCAGAAGCTGTCCACCAACTCCAACGACAAGATCGACATGGTCGACATGGCCGGCCTGGAGATCCGCTACCTGGCCTTCAACACCAACGACACGACCGTGCGCAGCAAGGCCGTCCGCCAGGCGATGGCCCAGATCGTCGACCGCGGGGAGCTCGTCTCCAAGGTCTACGGCTCGCAGGCGGAGCCGCTGTACTCGGTGGTCCCCGCCAGCATCACCGGCCACTCCAACTCGTTCTTCAACAAGTACGGCGACCCCAGCGTCGGCAAGGCCAGGACCATGCTGCAGAAGGCGGGCATCACCACGCCCGTCAAGCTGACGATGTACTACACCACCGACCACTACGGCTCGGCCACGAAGAAGGAGTTCGAGCTGCTGCAGAAGCAGCTCAACCGCAGCGGCCTGTTCGACGTCGCCATCAAGGGCGTCCCGTGGACGAAGTTCCGGATCGCGGAGAAGAAGGGCGACTACCAGGTCTACGGCATGGGCTGGTTCCCGGACTTCCCGGACGCGGACAACTACATCGCGCCCTTCCTCGACAAGGACAACTTCCTCGGCCTCCCCTACAACAACCCCAACATCCGCAACAACCTCATCCCCGAGTCCCGCCGCGTCGCCGACCGCCTGGCGGCCTCCAGCAGCCTGACGGAGATCCAGGACATCGTCGCCTCCGACGTCCCACTCCTGCCGCTGTGGCAGGGCAAGCAGTTCGTCGCCGCCGGGGACGACATCACGGGCACCCCCTACGTGCTCAACTCCTCCTCGACCCTCCAGCTGTGGGAGCTCAACCGCGGCGTGAGCGGCTGACGGAAGGCCACACGGACGAGGGCGCCCCTTCCCTGCGGAAGGGGCGCCCTCGTCCGTCACAGCGCCTCACACGCGCCTCGCGCACCTCACTGGGCTCCCGGGCGCACCAGACCGCTCTCGTAGGCGTACACCGCCGCCTGCACCCGGTCCCGCAGCCCCAGCTTGGTCAGCACATGCCCCACATGTGTCTTCACCGTGGTCTCGCTGACGAACAGGTCGGCCGCGATCTCGGCGTTCGACAGGCCGCGCGCCACCAGCTTGAGCACCTCCACCTCCCGCTCGGTCAGCGTGTGCAGGGTGTCCGGGACCGGCTCCTCGCCCGAGGGCAGGTGCGTGGCGTACTTGTCCAGCAGCCGGCGCGTGATGCTCGGCGCGAGCATCGCCTCGCCCCCCGCGACCACCCGGATCGCCTGCACCAGCTCGTGGGCCGGCGCGTCCTTCAGCAGGAAGCCGCTGGCGCCCGCCTTCAGCGCCTCCACCACGTACTCGTCGAGATCGAAGGTCGTCAGCACCAGCACCTTCGCCGGGCCGTCGCGACCGGGCCCGGTGATCTGCCGCGTGGCCTCCACCCCGTCCATCCGGGGCATCCGGATGTCCATCAGGACCACGTCGGGCTGCAGGGCCCGCACCTGGTCGAGGGCCTGGAGGCCGTCGCCGGCCTCGCCCACGACCGCGATTTCCTGCTCCGCCTCCAGGATCATCCGGAAGCCGGTACGCAGCAGCGGCTGGTCGTCGACCAGTAGGACGCGGATGGCCACGTGAGTCTCCTTCGCTCGTCCGGCCCCATTCTGCCCTGCGCGCCCCCGCCGGACGCGCCCGCCCCGACCCCGCGCCTACCGCGGCACCGCCCCCGCGGCGTCCCCCTCCGCCGCGCGCAGCGGCAGCGGATACGGCGGGGGAGTGCCGCCGAACTCCGGGCAGTGGGCCCGGTGGTCGCACCAGCCGCACAGCTTGGTCGGCCGCGGCCGCCACTCGCCCGTCTCCGTCGCCTGCCGGATCGCCTCCCACAGGGCCAGCAGCTTGCGCTCGACCCGCTCCAGGTCGGCGAGGAGCGGGTCGTACGTCAGCACGTCGCCGCTGCCCAGGTACACCAGCTGGAGCCGGCGCGGGACGACCCCCTTCAGCCGCCACACCACCAGGGCGTAGAACTTCATCTGGAACAGCGCGCCCTCCGCGTACTCCGGGCGGGGCGCCTTGCCGGTCTTGTAGTCGACGATCCGCACCTCACCGGTGGGCGCGACGTCGACCCGGTCGATGATGCCGCGCAGCCGCAGCCCCGACTCCAGCTCGGCCTCGACGAACAGCTCACGCTCGGCCGGCTCCAGCCGCGTCGGGTCCTCCAGCCCGAACCACCGCTCGACCAGCTGCTCGGCCTCGCCCAGCCAGGCCGCCAGCCGCTCGCCCTCGGGATCGTCCGCGAACAGCTCCACGACCTCGGGCCTGCTCTCCCGCAGCCGGTCCCACTGCCCGGGGATCAGCGACTTCGCCCGGGGAGCCGTCCGCTCGGCGGCCGGCGCGTCGAACAGCCGCTCAAGCACCGCGTGCACCAGCGTGCCCTTGGTGGCCGCGGCGCTCGGCTTCTCCGGCAACCGGTCGATCACCCGGAACCGGTACAGCAACGGGCACTGCATGAAGTCACTGGCACGCGAGGGCGACAACGAGGCCCGCGCTCTCGCGGGAGCGGCGGCCGGCTCCGCGGCCTCCCCGCCCGCCGCGGCGCCGCCCGCCCCCGCCGGGTACTCGTCCGCCACCGGTGCCGTGACCGGCGCGCTGCCGCCGCCGTCCGCGGCGGCGCCCTCCGTGCTCGTCTCCATGACCCCAGACCATACGGCCCGCGACTGACAGTGACCCAGCCGCAGGCGTCACGATCGGCCCGCGGTGGGAACTCGGGGGGTGCCGGGGCGAGACCGGTCACCCCGGCCGCATACCATCGACCAGAGACCGACCGCCCGGCAGGCGCGGACGACGCTTCGAACGAGGGGACACCGTGGACGAGAGCGGCGGGAGCGGCCAGCCGCGCTCCGGTACCGACGAGTCGACCGAGCGCCGAGCAGACCGCGCGACTTCGAGCACCGACCCCGCACGCCCCGAACAGCCCGGCGCGACACGGCGATCCGAGGAAGCGGCCGACGCCCCGCCGCCGAAGCCCGCCGGGCCCCACGCGGACGGCGATTCCGGTGCGGACGCCGAGACTCGTACGGACGGCGAGCACCGCGGGGACGGCGAGTCCGGTACGGACGGCGAGACTGCTACGGAAGGCGAGCACCGCGGGGACGACAGGCCCAGTGCGGGCGGCGAGGCCGCGCAGGCGTCGCCGAACGCCCCCACTGCGGCCGCCCCCACCGCGAAGGCGCCCGCCCCTGCTCCCGTCGACACCCCCGCCCGGCAGGACGGCACGGCGGAGCGGGAACCGGCACCCGCGGACACGGGCGCACATGCCGAGGCGCCCGACCGTCCGGCCGCGGACAACCGTCCGGCCGCGGACAACCGTCCGGCCGCGGACAACCGCCCGGACACGGTCAAGCGGCCCGCAGCGGCCGGGCGTCCGGAGGCCGCCCAACAGCCGGCCGGGAACTCGCGTCCGGACTTGGCCGAGCGCCCCGCCGCCGACGAGCGCCCGGGAGCCGCCGAGCGCCCCGGCGCGGTCACGCGCCCGTACGCGGACGAGCGGCCGG
>NZ_AGBF01000037.1 GCF_000225525.1 Streptomyces zinciresistens K42
CCCCGCCGCCACCTCGGCGCTCACCCGCAGCGGGCCCGGCGGCAGCGCGCTCGGCGGGGCCGGCACGGCGGACTCCCGCGCCTCCCGCGGATCGGCGAGGCCGATCCGCAGCGCCTCCAGCCGTACGCCGCCCACCTCTTCGGCCGCGCGGCGCAGCACGCCCTCGGCCGCCCGTTCGGCGATCCACGCGCCGTCGCGCGCGTCGCCCAGGGGCAGCAGCCTGCCCAGTCCCAGCTGATCCCGGACCGCCCGGGTCCACCCGTCCGACGTCGTCATTCCTCCAGCCTGCCGCATCCCTGGGGCGAGGTGGCGCAACCCCACTTACGGTGGTCGAAGGACCACGAGAACGAGAGGGACGTACGGCGATGACCGACATGGAGCAGAACCGGACGCAGAACCCTGACGACACGGCCCCCGCACGCCGCACCGGCAAGCGCGGCGGAGACCCGGCGAGCCGGGGACGGACCACCATCGCCGACGGCGTCGTGGAGAAGATCGCCGGAATGGCGGCGCGCGACGTGGTCGGCGTGCACGCGATGGGCAGCGGGATCAGCAGGACCTTCGGCGCCGTGCGCGAACGGGTGCCCGGCACCGCCAAGTCCGTGACCCGGGGCGTCAAGGCCGAGGTCGGCGAGGTGCAGACCGCGCTCGACCTGGAGATCGTCGTCGACTACGGCGTCTCGATCGCCGACGTGGCACGCGCCGTGCGGGAGAACGTCGTCGCCGCCGTCGAGCGGATGACGAGCCTCGAAGTGGTGGAGGTCAACATCGCGGTGAGTGATGTGAAGCTGCCCGAGGAAGAGGAAGAGGAGTCGGAGCCGCGCATCCAGTGACCACGACCCGGGCTCCTGAGACACCGGCGCGAGTCGACAACGGAACGGAGGGCACCATGGGCAAGGCCCTGGTCGGCATGATCGCCGGCATGGCGCTGGGCTTCGCCGGGTACTTCGGCGGATTCGGCGCCTTCCTGCTGGTGGCGGCGCTGGGCGCCGTCGGGTTCGGCGTCGGCAGGTTCTTCGAGGGGGACTGGGAGTTCGGCGACTTCTTCCGCCCGCGCGACGGCCGGCGCGACCGGCGGTGACGCCGTGAGCGCGGATGCCGCGTCCCCCGCCGCCGCGGCCCCCGTCGCGGCGGGGGAGCGCGGGTCCCTCCGGATCGCCGACCGGGTCGTCGCGAAGATCGCCTCCCAGGCCGCGAGCGAGGCGCTGGGCGGCCCGGCCCCCGGCGCCGCGCGGCCCTCCGCCGACGTCGTCGTGCGCCCCCAGGCCGCGGGCACCGCCCGAACGGAGGCGCCCCCCGCGGGCGCGGCCTGGGTGCGGATCCATCTGGAACTCGGCTACCCCACCGACGTGGGCGCCCGCTGCGCCGCCGTGCGTCGTCAAGTCGTCGAGCGGGTAGGCGCGTTGGTGGGCATGCAGGTGCCGGAGGTCGCCGTGTACGTGGAGCGGCTGCATCCGGCGCCCGGGTCGGGTGCGGCGCGGCGGAGGACACGATGAGCGACACCCAGGGTTCGGAGGGCAGCACACAGCGGCTGCCGGTCATCGAGAAGGACACCGGCACGCTCGGCCAGTCGGCGTCGGCGGCGGACCACGACCCCCCGCCCCGGTCCGCCGCGGGCGACGGCGGCCGCGAGGGCCGCTTCTGGTCCGCGCGCCGGATCCCGGCCGCCGTCACCGCCCTCCTGCTCTTCGCGGGCGCGGGCCTCTTCCTGTACGACATCGCCTCCGTGCGCGCCGGGCGGCCCGCGATGCGCTGGCGCCGGGAACTGGCCGACCAGCTCGCCACCCGCCCCCTGGACGACACCTGGGTGCTGGTGGGCGCGGGCGTCACCGCCGTCCTCGGCCTCTGGCTCCTCGTCCTGGCGCTCACACCGGGCCTGCGGCCCCTGCTGACCATGCGGCGCGTCCACCCCGACGTGCGCGCCGGGCTCCACCGCGAGCTGGCCGCGCTCGTCCTGCGCGACCGGGCCATGGAGATCTCCGGTGTGCGGTCGGTGCGGGTGCGGATGCGCCGCTCCCGGGCCGACGTGCGGGCGGTCTCGCACTTCCGCGACCTGGACGACGTCCGCGCGGACCTGGACAGCGCGCTCGCCGACGCGGTGCGCGGGCTGGGCCTGGCCCGGCAGCCCTCGCTGTCGGTCCGGGTACGACGGCCCGGACGGAAGGGGTGAGGACCGTGCTGAAGGCGGTCAACCGCGTACTGATCGGGCTCGTCGGACTGGTGCTGCTGGCGCTCGGCGGCTCGGTGCTCGCCGTCGGGCTCGGCGCCCCGCCCCCGTCCTGGTGGATCCACGGCAGCCGCCACGACGTCCTGCTCAGCGACGCCGAGCGGACCCGCTGGCGCGACGACGGCTGGTGGTGGCCGGCCGTCATCGCCGCCCTGGCCGTCGTGGCGCTGCTCGCCCTGTGGTGGCTGACGGCGAACCTGCTCCGGCGCCGGCTCACCGAGGTCCTGGTCGACACCGGCGACGGCGAGGGCGCCCTGCTGCGCGGCCGGGCCCTGGAACACGTCCTCGCGGGCGAGGCGGGCGCGCTGGAGGGCGTCCAGCGCGCCCGGGTCCGCCTCACCGGCCGGCGCACCACCCCCGAGACCCGCGTACGGCTCCTGCTGGAACCGCACGTGGATCCCGGGACGGCGCTGGACGAGCTCACCGCGCAGGCCCTCGCGCACGCCCGCGCCTCGGCCGGACTGGCGCACCTGCCCGCCGAGGTCCGGCTCAAGGGCGTCAAGCACGGTGCGCAGCGGGTCAGTTGAGGGACGCCGCCCGCGGGGGAGCGGCCGTCAGAAGCCGTGCCGCATGCCGCCGTCCACCGGCAGCATGACACCGGTCAGATAGGAGGCCGCCGGGGAGAGCAGGAACGCGGCGGCGCGGCCGAACTCCTCGGGCCGCCCGTAGCGGCGCAGCGGAATGCGCGACTCGTTCGCCGTCCGGGTGGCCTCCGGGTCCGCGGACAGCGCGTCCAGCTCCCGCACCCGGTCCGTGTCGATACGCGCCGGCAGCAGCCCGACGACCCGGATGCCGCGCGGACCCAGCTCGTCCGAGAGGGACTTGGCGAACCCGGCGAGCCCCGGCCGCAGTCCGTTCGAGATCGTGAGCCCCGGGATCGGCTCGTGCACCGAACCCGACAGCACGAAGCCGATGACGCCGCCCTCGCCGAGTTCCGCCGCGGCCGTGCGCGCGAGCCGCACCGCGCCGAGGAACACCGACGCGAACGCCGCCTCCCACTGCTCGTCCGTGGTGTCCGCCGCGAACCCGGCAGGCGGGCCGCCGACGCTGATGAGGATGCCGTCCAGCCGGCCGAACCGCTCCCGCGCGGCGGCGACCAGCCGCTGCGGGGCCCGCGGGTCGGCGTTGTCGACGGCGAGCCCCACCGCGTCCGGCCCGAGCGCGGCCGCCGCCTGCGCGGCCCGCTCCCCGTCGCGGCCGGTCACCACGACCCGCGCCCCGTCGGCCACGAGCGCGCGCGCGGCGGCGTTGCCCAGTCCGCGGGTGGCCCCGGTGACGACGTACACCCTGTCCTTCAGTCCAAGATCCATGGCCCTATCCTGCCCCGTCGGTCCCGAACAGGGCGAAGGCGGTGTTCACCAGCCCGATGTGACTGAACGCCTGCGGGAAGTTGCCCAGCTGACGGCCCTCGACCGGGTCGTACTCCTCGGCCAGCAGGCCCACGTCGTTGGCGAGGCCCACCAGCCGGTCGAACAGCTCGGCCGCCTCCCGGGTGCGGCCCGTCAGGTGCAGCGCCTCCGCCAGCCAGAACGAGCAGGCCAGGAACGCGCCCTCGTCGCCCGGCAGTCCGTCGACGTCGGTGCCGTCCGACCCGTCGGTGCCGTAGCGGCGCAGGAAGCCGTGGTGGTCGAGCTCGGCCCGCACCGCGTCGATGGTGCCGACGACCCGGGGGTCGTCCGGCGGCAGGAAGCCGACGCGCGGGATCAGCAGCAGCGCCGCGTCCAGTTCGCGCGAGCCGTAGGACTGGGTGAAGGTGTTGCGCTCGGCGTCGTAGCCCTTCTCGCACACCTCGCGGTGGACCTCCTCGCGCAGCTCGCGCCAGCCCTCCAGATCGCCCTCCAGCTCCGGGTTGTGCTCCAGCGTGCGCACCGCCCGGTCGGCCGCCACCCACACCATCACCTTGGAGTGCACGAAGTGCCGGCGCCCGCCGCGCACCTCCCACAGCCCCTCGTCGGGCTGGCGCCACTCCCGGCGCAGCCAGTCGACCAGGGCCGACTGGATCGCCCACATGTGCGGCTTGGTCGGCAGCCCCGCCTCCCGGGCCAGCGCGAGCGAGTCCATCACCTCGCCGTACACGTCCAACTGGAGCTGGCCCACCGCGTCGTTGCCGACGCGCACGGGTCTGGAGTCCGCGTAGCCGGAAAGCCAGGGCAGCTCGGACTCGGGCAGCCGGCGCTCGCCTCCCAGGCCGTACATGATCTGCAGTTCGGCCGGGTCACCGGCGACCGCCCGCAGCAGCCAGTCGCGCCATGCCTCGGCCTCCTTCCGGTAGCCCGCCGACAGGCCCACGTTGAGGGTCAGGGTGGAGTCGCGCAGCCAGCAGTAGCGGTAGTCCCAGTTGCGGACGCCGCCCAGCTCCTCGGGGAGCGAGGTGGTGGGCGCCGCGACGATGCCGCCGGTCGGCCGGTAGGTGAGCGCCTTCAGGGTGATCAGCGAGCGGATCACCTCGTCGCGGTAGGGGCCGTCGTAGTGGCAGTGCTCGACCCACTTGTGCCAGTCGCGGACGCTGCTGTGCAGCGCCTTGTAGGGGTCGAGGAGCGCGGGGCGCGGCTCGTGCGAGGGGTGCCAGGTCAGGACGAACGCGACCTTCTCGCCGGCCTCGACGGTGAACTCGGAGTGGGTGCCGAAGTCCTCGCCCCAGGTGTGCACTTGGGGCTCGCTGCGCAGCCACACCGAGTCCGGGCCCGCGACGGCCACCCGGTGCCCGTGGGACTTGCGCACCCAGGGCACGATCGAGCCGTAGTCGAAGCGCAGCCGCAGGGTGCTGCGCACGGTGACCCGCCCGCTGAGCCCCTCCACGATGCGTACGACGTCGGGGGCGCGGTCGCGCTGGGGCATCAGGTCGGTGACCCGGACGGCGCCCTCGCCGGTCTCCCACTCGGTGTCCAGCACCAGGGTGTCGCGCCGGTAGGCGCGCCGGGTGCACGGCCCTTCCACCCCCTTGGGGGCGATGCGCCACTGTCCGTTGTCCTGGTCGCCGAGCAGGGCGGCGAAGCACGCGGCCGAGTCGAAGCGGGGCAGGCAGAGCCAGTCGATGGAGCCGTCCGCGCCGACCAGGGCAGCCGTCTGCTCGTCGCCGATCACGGCGTAGTCCTCGATATGGGGATGCACGGTGTGCGCGTTCCCCGGGGGGCGCTGGGCCAATCAGGTGCGGCGCCCCCGGAGTGGTTCGCTCTCGGCGGACGGCACGCCGGGTCAGACCGCGGCCGGGTCCGGCTCCGCCGGGGCCTTCTCCTCGGCGGCCGCCGCCGTGGCCGCGGCCGCCGCGCGGTCGCGCAGTTCGCGGCGGACCAGGACCACCCAGCCGATCGGGACGCCCAGGGCGAGCAGCCACCACTGCAGCGCGTAGGCGTAGTTCAGCGGGGCGTTCTCCTCGCCGGGGCTGCCGATCTGCTGCGGGGAGTCGCCCCGCGGCTCGGGCGCCGTCTGCGCGACGTAGCCGCCGAGCACCGGGGCGCCCAGGCGCCGGGACTCGCGCTTGCTGTCGATGAGCATGATCTGCCGGTCGGGCAGGCCCTTGAGGTTCTTGATGCCGCTCGCCTCGGTCGTCTCGTCCGGCATCAGCCGCCCGGTCACGGTGACGCGCCCGGAGGGCGGTGCGGGGACCGTGGGGAAGGACGCCTGGGTGGGACCGTCGGCGGGGATCCAGCCGCGGTTGACGAGCAGCACCTTGCCGTCGGTCAGCACGAGGGGCGTCAGGACGTGGAAGCCGACCTCCTCGCTGGCGTTGACCCGCCGCCGGACGACGACCTGCCGGTCGGTGTCGAACTCGCCCACCGCGGTCACCGTGCGGTAGCGCAGGCCGGTCGTGATCTTGCCGCCGGGGGAGGTCAGCCGCTGCACGGGCACGGGCTCGGCCTTCAGGGCCTTGGCGACCAGCTGGTTGCGGGCGTCGCGCTCGTAGTAGCGGTCCATCTGCCAGAACCCCAGCCGGATCATCGTCGGGATGAGGAGAAGGGCGACCAGCGTGAGGATCAGCCACTGCCGGGACAACAGGAAGCGGTACACCCCACGACCGTACAACTCGGCCGTGGGGCGCTCCGCGGCGGGTACCGCCTCAGACCCTGTCGACGATGCCCGCCTCCCCCTCCGCGCGGGCGCAGTGGGCGCCGCAGTACCAGCGGCCGTCGACCTCGACGCCCTGCCCGATGATCTGCACCCGGCAGTGCTCGCAGAGGGGGGCCATGCGGTGGATCGCGCAGGAGAAGCAGTCGAAGACGTGCACAGCGCCCTGCGCGTGCACCTCGAAGGTCATGCCGTAGTCGTTTCCGCACACTTCACATGTCGCCATGCGCCACAGCGTGAGCCGTCGGCGCGGCCCGGGGCGGGACGGTCCGGGGCGCGTCGCGCGTCAATCACCCGTCCGTACGTTCACCCCTGGGAGGCGGGTTCCACCTCGCGCAGGAGCTGCCCGAAAGCCGCCTCGTCGACCACCGGGGTCCCGTACTGGCGGGCCTTGAGCACCTTCGAGGTGCCCGCGTCCGGGTCGTTCGTCACCAGCAGGCTGGTCAGCCGGGACAGGCTCGTCGACACGTGCAGCCCGGCCTCGGCGGCCCGGTCCTCCAGCAGGTCGCGCTCGACGGAGGTGTCTCCGGAGAAGGCCACCCGCATGCCCTGGACGAGCCTTCCGCCGTCCTCGTAGCGGCCGGGGTTGGGGTACGGGCAGGCGGGCCGCCTGCGGGAGGGGCGCCAGTGGGCCGGGCGGGGGGCGCCGTACCCGCCCGCCGCCTGCGGGCCGATCCGGGGCGCGGGACCGTCGCGCCACTCGGTCAGCGGCCGGCACTCCTGCAGCGGCAGCCGCACGCTGTCCGCCGCCGCGGCCCGCAGGCTCGGCCGGAACGCCTCCGCCAGCACCCGCGCGTCGTCCAGCGCGTGGTGCGCGCGGCGCTGGACGACACCGAAGTGCGCGGCCAGCGACTCCAGCTTGTGATTGGGCAGCGGCAGCCCCAGCTCCTTGGAGAGGGCGATGGTGCACAGCCGCTGCCGCACCGGTGCCCGGCGCTCCGCGCGCGCGTACTCCCGGGCGATCATCTGCCAGTCGAAGACGGCGTTGTGCGCGACGAGCACCCGGTCCGCCAGCCGGGCCGAGAAGTCCTCGGCGACCTCGTGGAAGAGCGGGGCGCCCTCCAGCGCCTCGCTCGTCAGCCCGTGGATCCAGACCGGCCCGGGATCGCGCTCGGGATCGACGAGCGTGTACCAGTGGTCCTCGACCTCTCCGCGGGCGTCCAGCCGGTAGACGGCCGCGGAGACGATCCGGTCGTCGCGGGCGAGGCCGGTGGTCTCCACGTCAACGACCGCGTATCCCTGCGGATACGCGGCCGGCCACACCACGGGGGAGGGCGCTGCGGTCGTACGGTCATCGAGCATGGTTCCTGAGGATACGGGCCGGGACCGACAGTGCCCGCCGTCAGGTGCCCTGCCCCGCCCACCTGTTCGAGGCCGGCGCACGCGGGAACGCCAACCCGTCCGCGCCCGCCGGGCGTTGCCGCGCGGACCCGGCCCGGGAGCGTCGGTGCCCCGATGACGTCCCGCGCGGTGCGATCCTCCGGACATGAGCGAACCCACGCACGACGAGAACCACGGCGGCGCGCTCGGCGCGCGGCTGAACTGGCTGCGGGCCGCCGTCCTCGGCGCCAACGACGGCATCGTGTCGACCGCGGGCCTCGTCGTGGGTGTGGCGGGCGCCACCGACGACCGCGCGGCCCTGCTCACCGCGGGACTGGCGGGACTGCTCGCCGGATCGATGTCGATGGCGGCGGGGGAGTACGTCTCGGTCTCCACCCAGCGCGACTCCGAGAAGGCCGCGCTGGCCGTGGAGAAGCGGGAGTTGAGGGAGCGGCCGCAGGCCGAGCTCGCGGAGCTGACCGAACTCCTGGAGCGGCGGGGGCTGTCCCGCCAGGTGGCCCGGGAGGCGGCGGTCCAGCTGACCGAGCGGGACGCCCTGAAGGCGCACGCCAGCGTGGAACTGGGCATCGACCCCGACGAGCTGACCAATCCGTGGCACGCGGCGTGGGCGAGCTTCCTGGCGTTCACGGCCGGGGCGATGCTGCCGCTGCTGGCCATGGTGCTGCCGCCGGCCTCGTGGCGGCTGACCGTCACCGTCGTCTCCGTGCTGGCCGCCCTCGCCCTGACCGGGTGGAGCAGCGCCCGGCTGGGCGCCGCGGGCCCCGGCCGGGCGGTCCTGCGCAATGTGGCGGGCGGCGCCCTGGCCATGGGCGTCACCTACGCGGCGGGCTCCCTGCTGAACGCGGCGGGCGTGTAGGACCCCGCACGCGCTCCCCGTCCGTGGCGCGGTCCCCTTCCCGCGCCGGGCGCGGAGGGCCCGCGGCGGCCCCGCGCCCGGACCTCGGAGCGCGCCCCGGACCAGGGGCGACGTACCGTGGGGAGCGTGCCCGACCACCCCCCCCGGGCACCGCACCGGCCACGGACGGGCCACGGACGGGCCACGAGCCACGGACGGGCCACGGACGGGCCACGAGCCACGGACGAGCCACGGACGGGCCACGAGCCACGGACGAGAAGGACCCTCGCGATGCGCGCCACCACCATCCACGCCCCCTACGACATGCGGGTGCGGGACGTGCCCGACCCCGTGGTGCGGGACGCCACCGACGCCGTGGTGCGGGTGCTGCGCGCCTGCATCTGCGGCAGCGACCTGTGGGCGTACCGGGGCGAGGCGGCCCGGCAGCCGGGCCAGCGCATCGGACACGAGTTCCTCGGCGTCGTCGAGGAGACCGGCTCCGAGGTCGGCGCCCTGCGCCGGGGCGACCTCGTCGTCGCCCCCTTCATGTGGTCCGACGGCGTCTGCGACTACTGCCGCGAGGGCCTGACGACCTCCTGCGAACACGGCGGCTTCTGGGGTTCCGCCGGCTCCGACGGCGGCCAGGGCGAGGCCGTGCGCGTCCCCTACGCCGACGCCACCCTCGTCGCGCTGCCCAAGGAGGCCGTCTCCGACGAGCGGCTGCTGTCCGCCCTGCTGACGCTCTCCGACGTGCTGGGCACCGGCCACCACGCCGCGCTCGGCGCCGGAGCGCGCCCCGGCGCCACGGTCGCCGTCGTCGGGGACGGCGCGGTGGGCCTGTGCGCGGTGCTCGCCGCCCGGCGGCTCGGCGCGGAACGGATCATCGCGCTGGGGCGGCACCGGGCGCGCACCGACATCGCCCGCCGCTTCGGCGCCACCGACGTCGTCGCCGAGCGCGGGGACGCCGCCGTCGAGGCCGTCCGCGAACTCACCCGCGGCCAGGGCGCCCACGCCGTCGTCGAGGCCGTCGGCACCGAGCAGTCCATGCGCACGGCCCTCGGCGTCACCCGCGACGGCGGCGCGATCGGCTTCGTCGGGGTGCCGCACGGCAGCGGCACCGGGCTCGACCTCGGGGTCATGTTCGACGGCAACATCGCGCTGCGCGGCGGTGTCGCCCCGGTGCGCGCCTACATCCCGGACCTGCTGCCCGACGTCCTGGACGGCACGATCGACCCGTCGCCCGTCTTCGACCTGACGGTGGGCCTGGAGGACGTACCCGCCGGCTACCGGGCGATGGACGAGCGCACCGCGCTCAAGGTCCTCGTCACCGGCTGAGCCCTCACCACCGGATCGGCACCGGGAGCGCAGGACGCCCGCCTCGCGCGCGTGCCAGGCCCGCGGGGTGCGCAGTACGTACAGCAGGCCGCCCACCCATCGTCACGGAACCGGGCGGCCGGCGGGGTGGGCGTGCCGGTCGGACGCTCCGCCGCGCGCCGTTCGCCTCTGGGCACGGCCCCGGCGGCCGGGCCGCTCAGTTCCACCGCGCCCGGTCGGCGCCGGGCGGACCGGGCGGCCGGGTCCAGTCGCGGGGACCGCCGTCGAAGGACACCGGCGGACGCGCGTACCGCAGCCGCCCGAGCGCGCTGTCCCGCTCGGCGAGCCAGGGGCCGGGCGACGCGTACGCGAGGTCTCCCGCCGGGCCGTGCCGTACCCCGGTGGTCAGCCAGTGGGCGGTACGGGCCAGCGCCAGGCGCATCCACCGCCCCGATCCGTCCTCCTGCCGGTCGCTCAGGGCCCGCAGGACGGCCGCCGCCAGCAGGTACCCCGTCCCGTGGTCCAGGGCCTGCGCGGGCAGGGCCCCGGGGCGCTCGGGCGAGCCCTCCGCGGCCGCGATGCCGGTGGCGGCCTGGACCAGGCTGTCGAACCCGCGCCGCCCGCGCCAGGGCCCGTGGGCTCCCCAGGCCGACAGCTGGGCCGTGATCAGCGCGGGGTACCGCTCGGCCAGTGCGGGGGCCGACAGCCCGAACCGGTCCAGGGCGCCCGGCCGGTACCCGGTCACGACGACGTCGGCCGCCGCGAGGAGGTCCTCCAGCGTGTCCCGGCCCGCCGCCAGGTCCAGGGTCGCGGAGCGCTTCCCGAAGCCCGTGTCGGTGTGCTGGTCGGGCAGTTCGGGCAGCCCCGGCGGGTCCAGGCGCAGGACGTCCGCGCCGAGCAGCGCGAGGGTGCGGGTGGCGACCGGGCCCGCCAGGACCCGCGTCAGATCCAGCACCCGCACTCCCGCGGCGGGCGCCGGTCCGGCGGCCGTGAGCGGCGGGAGCGTCCGCGCGCGTGCCGCGTCCCGCGGTCCCTCGCGGTGCCGTCCGTGCTCCACGAGGGGCCGCCGGGCCACCTCGGCCGCCTGGGCGTGCGCCGCCCACCGCGCCGGCGTCCGCAGCGCCACGGCCAGACCGCCCGCCGCGTACACGGCCTCCTCCACGTCGAGCGCGCGGCGCTCGGCGAGGGCGGCGGCCACGGCGCCGGGATCGTCCCGCGGCAGCCCGAGCGCGGACAGCAGCCGGGCCTGGTGGTGCGGGTAGTTGGCGTGGGTGCGCACCCAGCCGTCGGCGGTGCGCCAGAACCGCGACAGGGGCGCGAAGGAGACCGGGGCCCGCCCGCCGACCAGCAGGTGCCGCTCGCTCACGAACGCCGTGGCGACGGCCCCGTCGTCCAGCCGTACCGCGGGGACGCCCGCGAGCCCGGCCCGGCGTGCGCCGAGTTCGGCGGCGGCCAGCGCGCACGCGCCCACGCACGCGCGCGCCAACTCCCGTACGGGAAGGCGTGCCTGGAGCGCGCCCTCCCGCACCACGGTGGACACCCGCGGCGGGAGGCCGGGTTCGCCGCCCACCGCGGACCATGCTTCGTCGAGTGCGGTCATGACCGCACTATGCGGCAGAACGGATCAGCTCACGGCCCGAAGGGCGTTGACGATGCCGAATCCGTAGAAGCCGTTGACACGCTTGCCGCCCTGGCACACCGCGTCCTGCGTGCCGTCGCCGTTCTGGTCGTAGGACGCCGGGCAGCCGGGGTTCACCGCCTGGGCCTTCAGCAGCGCCTGGAGCTGGGCCGGAGTGGCGTGCGGATAGCGGGACTTCAGCAGCGCCGCGACACCGGCCGCGTGCGGCGAGGCCATCGACGTGCCCTGGAGGAAGCCGTACTGCCCGTCCGGGAGGGTGGACAGGATGCGGCCGTTCTTCGAGGGGGTGTCCGGGATCTGGTAGAGCCGGTCACCGCCGGGCGCGGCGATGTCGACGACGCGGTAACCGTAGGTCGAGTAGTACGACTTGACGTTGTCCACGCCCGTCGCGCTGACCGTGACGACGCCCGGCAGCTGCGTCGGCACGTCGAAGCAGGTGCCGGGGTCGATGGTGCGCTCGACCGGGGTCGAGTCGTTGGGGCTGGTGTCGTCGACGATCGCGTCGGAGGCGAGGTCGTCGCTGGAGTTGCCCGCCGAGGCGACGTTCAGGGTGCCCTTGCGCTGGGCGTACAGCTGGGCCCGGTTGACCGCGTCGACGATCGCGCGCTGGTCCGGGTCGTCCATGCAGTTGTAGAGCCAGGGATCCACGTAATAGCTGTTGTTCGTGATCTCCACGCCCTTGTCGGCGGCGAACACGAAGGCGCACACCACGTTCTCGGGGTAGAACAGGCCGGTGGCCGGGTCGCTCACCTTGATGCTGGAGACCTTCACCCCGGGCGCGACACCGGCGATGCCGATGCCGTTGCGGGGCGCCGCGATCTCACCCGCCACATGGGTGCCGTGGTAGTCGGCGCTGGTGTACGGCCGCCAGGCGCCGGGGCTGGTGTCCGCCTTGCCGCCGACGCAGTTGGCGGACTGCGCGGCGGAGAAGTTCGCCGCGAGGTCGGGGTGGGTGTCGTCGACACCGGTGTCGATCACGGCGACGGTCACCTTGGGGCTGCCCGGGTTGATCCGCGCGGCCCGGTCGGCGCCGATCGCGCGCAGGTTCCACTGGTCGGCCTCCAGCGGCTCGGCGCCGCTCGTCGCCCCGGACGCGCTCGCCGTCTTCGCGGCCTGCGTCTTCGTCAGGGGGGTGACGGGGCCCTCGTCCGTGGTGCCGGCGGCGGTCAGCGGCGCGGTGCGCGAGGCACCGGCCGACTGGACGCCGCGCACCGCGCGGATCTCCGCGGCGAAGCCGGGTTCGGCCGAACGGACGACGATCACACCGATCTTGTCGTACGCGGTCACGATGGTGCCGCCGGCCGCCGCTATCGCGTCCTTCACCGACTTGAGCGTGTGACGGTCCGTCTTGGTGTTGACGAGGTACGCCTGGGTGGGCCCCTGCGCCGTCTGCGCGGCGGGCTCCGCGCGCGGCGCGGCCGAGGCCGCCGCCGGCAGGAAGCCGAGCGAGGCGGTCAGGGACAGAACGAGGGGTACGACGAGGCCGAGTCGGCGTCTGGACCGCAGATGAGCCATGGGTTCTCCACATCATCCGGAACGAGACCGCCCGAGACGCTCATGGCGCTCGGGCAGGTACATGACGAGTGGTGCTGGAGTGAAGCTATCCCCGAACCGCCTGGCCAGCAATCCGGTTCCGGTGACTTCGGAAAGAAACGTGGGGAGTTGAACCGGTCCTCGCGTGGCGCCGTGACCTTGGGCAGGAGGCGCGAGCACGATCGAGCCCCCTGTCGGATCACGCGCCGGGGCCCTACCATCGCCAGCCGGCTCACGTGATCCAGATCACTTCGATGAACAGAGCCGTCATGCCCGCACCCGCCCCGTCCCCCACGCCCGACCCGTCCCCGTCCACCGTCGCAACAGCGCCCGCAACGCGAGGAGACTCCGTGGCCACCGACGCACCGCCCCCCTCGAAAGAGCAACACAAACTCCCCAGCCCCGAGGAGTACAACGAGGTGCATCAGAGCGCGGAGTTCGCCGAACTGCGCCGCTCCTACCGCTCGTTCGCCTTCCCCCTGACGGTCGCCTTCATCGTCTGGTACCTGCTCTACGTCCTGCTCTCCAACTACGCGGGCGGCTTCATGGGCACCAAGCTGTTCGGCAACATCAACGTCGCCTTCGTCCTCGGCATCGCCCAGTTCGCCACCACGTTCCTCATCGCCTGGTGGTACGCCCGGCACGCCAGTACCAAGCTCGACCCCAAGGCCGAGGCCATCAAGACCCGTATGGAGGGCGGCGCATGAACTCCCTGACGACCCTCGCGGCCACCAACCAGGCCAGCGACCACCGCACGCTGATCATCTCCCTGTTCGCGGCCTTCGTGATCGCCACCCTGTTCATCACCGTCTGGGCGGGCCGGCAGACCAAGGACGCCGCCGACTTCTACGCGGGCGGACGGCAGTTCAGCGCCTTCCAGAACGGACTCGCCGTCTCCGGCGACTACATGTCCGCCGCCTCCTTCCTCGGAATCGCGGGCGCCATCGCGCTGTTCGGGTACGACGGCTTCCTCTACTCCATCGGCTTCCTGGTCGCCTGGCTCGTCGCGCTGCTGCTGGTGGCCGAGCCCCTGCGCAACTCCGGCCGCTACACCATGGGCGACGTCCTCGCGTACCGCATGCGCCAGCGACCCGTGCGCACGGCGGCCGGCACCTCCACGATCGTCGTGTCGATCTTCTACCTGCTGGCCCAGATGGCCGGCGCGGGCGTCCTGGTCTCCCTGCTGCTCGGCATCACCTCCGACGCGGGCAAGATCCTCATCGTCGCGCTCGTCGGCGTGCTGATGATCGTCTACGTCTCCATCGGGGGCATGAAGGGCACCACCTGGGTCCAGATGGTCAAGGCCGTCCTGCTCATCAGCGGCACCGTCCTGATCACCTTCCTGGTCCTGCTGAAGTTCAACTTCAACATCTCCGACCTGCTCGGCAAGGCCGCCGAGAACAGCGGCAAGGGCGCCGCCTTCCTGGAGCCCGGCCTCCAGTACGGCGCCACCGGCACCTCCAAGCTGGACTTCATCTCGCTCGGCATCGCCCTGGTGCTGGGCACCGCCGGCCTGCCGCACATCCTGATCCGCTTCTACACGGTCCCCACCGCCAAGGCCGCCCGCAAGTCCGTGAACTGGGCCATCGGCATCATCGGCGCCTTCTACCTGATGACCCTGGCCCTCGGCTTCGGCGCCGCCGCGCTGATCTCCCAGGAAGAGATCATCGCCTCCAACCCGTCCGGCAACACCGCGGCGCCCCTGCTCGCACAGCATCTCGGCGGCACCGACTCGGCGTGGGGCGCGATCCTCCTCGCCACCATCTCCGCCGTCGCCTTCGCGACGATCCTCGCCGTCGTCGCCGGACTGACCCTGGCCTCCTCCTCGTCGTTCGCCCACGACATCTACGCGAACGTCATCAAGAAGGGCCAGGCCACCGAGAAGCAGGAGGTCAGGGCCGCACGCCTGGCCACCATCGGCATCGGCGCCGTCTCCATCCTCCTCGGGGCGCTCGCCCGCGACCTCAACGTCGCCGGCCTGGTCGCCCTGGCCTTCGCGGTCGCCGCCTCCGCCAATCTGCCGACGATCCTCTACAGCCTGTTCTGGAAGCGGTTCACCACCCAGGGCGCCCTGTGGTCGATCTACGGCGGCCTGATCGTCGCCGTCGGCCTCGTGCTGTTCTCGCCGGTCGTCTCCGGCGACCCCAAGGCGATGTTCCCCGACGTCGACTTCGCGTGGTTCCCGCTGAAGAACCCGGGCATCATCTCCATCCCGTTCGGCTTCTTCATGGGCTGGCTCGGCACCGTCCTGTCCAAGGAGGAGCCCGACGCCGCCAAGTACGCGGAGCTGGAGGTCCGGTCCCTGACCGGCACCGGCGCCCACTGAGCAGGCCCCCGAACGGCCGCGTCGTAGATCCCTACGACGCGGCCGTGCCGTACGTCGTGGGATCGGGCCGGTGTCACCGTCCGCGCGGTCACGTAGGCTCGCAGATGACGGAAGTGAACTGGTCGTGTCGAGGGAGGGGGCCCACGTGCTCATCGACACCTACGGCCGAGTGGCCACCGACCTGCGGGTCTCGCTGACCGACCGCTGCAACCTGCGGTGCACGTACTGCATGCCCGAGGAGGGCCTGCAGTGGCTGGCCAAGCCCGATCTGCTCACCGACGACGAGATCGTCCGCCTGATCGGCATCGCGGTCGCCGAGCTGGGCGTCGAGGAGGTCCGGTTCACCGGCGGTGAGCCGCTGCTGCGCCCCGGCCTGGTCGGCATCGTCGAACGGGTGGCCGCGCTGCCCGCCCGCCCCGGGATGTCCCTGACGACGAACGGCATCGGCCTCAAGCGCACCGCGTCCGCCCTGAAGGCCGCCGGCCTCGACCGGGTCAACGTATCCCTGGACACCCTGCGCCCCGACGTCTTCAAGACGCTCACCCGCCGCGACCGCCACAAGGACGTCGTCGACGGCCTGTACGCCGCCCGCGAGGCGGGACTGACCCCCGTCAAGGTCAACTCGGTCCTCATGCCGGGCCTGAACGAGGACGAGGCCCCCGACCTGCTCGCCTGGGCCGTCCGGCACGACTACGAACTGCGGTTCATCGAGCAGATGCCGCTGGACGCCCAGCACGGCTGGAAGCGCGACGGCATGATCACCGCGGGCGACATCCTCACCTCCCTGCGCACCCGCTTCGAGCTGACCGCCGAGGGGTCCGACAAGCGCGGTTCGGCCCCCGCCGAGCGCTGGCTGGTCGACGGCGGCCCGCACGTGGTGGGCGTGATCGCCTCCGTCACCCGCCCGTTCTGCTCGGCCTGCGACCGCACCCGCCTCACCGCCGACGGTCAGGTCCGCACCTGCCTGTTCGCCCGCGAGGAGACCGATCTGCGCGCCGCGCTGCGCTCGGACGCCTCCGACGAGGAGATCGCCCGCATCTGGCGCCTGGCGATGTGGGGCAAGAAGGCGGGCGCCGGACTCGACGACCCGTCGTTCGTCCAGCCGGACCGGCCCATGTCGGCCATAGGCGGCTGAGGTCGCGCCCGGCGCCGCGCGCGGTCAGGCGGCGGCACACACCGGCGTACGACCGTCGAAAACGCGCCACTTCCCGGCACCGGCCGCTCAGGACTCCCGGGCCTGCCACTCCTCGAACGCGACGACGTCCTTCAGGAACCCCCGCAGGCCGAGGAACTGCGCGAGATGCTCGCGGTGCTCCTCGCAGGCCAGCCAGGTCTTGCGCCGCTCGGGCGCGTGGATCTTCGGGTTGTTCCACGCCAGGACCCATACGGCGGCGGTGCGGCAGCCCTTGGCGGAGCAGATCGGGGTCTCGTCACTCACTGGTTCGTCTCACAGGTTCGCGCACAAAAGGCGACGCCGAGCAGCCACGGGGGGAGCTGCCCGGCGTCGGTCCGTCGCTCCGACGGGGGATGCGGAGCGCCTACGAAGTATGTCACGGGGAGCGCTTGGCCCGGCACCGTAACAACACTATTGATCTGAGCATTTCTTGAGCTTGGCGCAGACTCGACTGGCGTAACGGACCGGAGCCCACCGCTCCGGACGATCACACCGGATCGCGGGGTTCGCCGTGTGCGCCGGACCCGGGCGGGGCCGCGGATTCCTCCCGCTCGGATGCCTCGAAATCGCCGTCCGACCGGGGCGGAGCGATCATGGTCCGCAGCGGTGCGACCGTGAACGTCGACGGCAGCGACCGTATGCTCTCGCGCCCCGCGTTGGCGATGACGACCGCGAGGTACGGCAGGATCACGCCGAGCACCAGTCCCACGACGGCGACGTAGCGCTGGACGTCCCACAGCACGGCGGCGAGGACCACCGACAGGGTCCGGATCGACATCGAGATCACGTACCGGCGCTGCCGGCCGCGCACGTCCTCCTGGAGGCCCGTCCGGGCGCCGGTGATCCGGAACACCTCGGGGGACTTGCCGCCCGTGTGCAGCTTCCGCGTCACATTCCACCATCCGCCCGCATCGGACTCTCCCCGTGCCCGTACCCGGTCCACCGCCGGTCGGGGACCCGGGACAGGGACATAAACCACCGTACGCCCCACCTCCGCCGGTCACGAGACCGGGTCCCCCGCCGTCCCGGGCACCGCTCCCGGCCGTCCCCCGTACGGCGGTACCCGGCGGGCGGCGTACCGGGTGCGGTACGAGACTGGCCGTACTGCTCACCCCCGAGCCGTACGAGGAGGCAGCCATGGGCTGGTTGTGGGCGATCATCGTGGGATTCGTCCTGGGCCTGATCGCGAAGCTGATCATCCCGGGCAAGCAGCACAGCCCGCTGTGGCTGACCACCATCTTCGGCATCCTCGGCGCGATCGTCGGCAACGCGGTCGCCCGCGGCTTCGGCGTCGAGGAGACCCCGGGCATCGACTGGAGCCGGCACGCCTTCCAGATCATCGCGGCCGTGATCATCGTGTACCTGGGCGACATGCTCTACACGGCGACGCTGGGCAAGCGCAAGCAGCAGACCTGAACACCTGAACAAGGGGCGTACCGAGGGGCGGCCTCCCGGGAGGCCGCCCCTCGGCACGCCGCGCGCAGGCTCAGGCGCCGACGACCTCGACCGCCGCCAGGTTCTTCTTGCCGCGCCGCAGCACCAGCCACCGGCCGTGCAGCAGGTCCTCCCGCACGGGCACCGCGTCCTCACCGGCGACCTTCACGTTGTTCACGTAGGCGCCGCCCTCCTTGACCGTGCGCCGCGCCGCGGACTTGCTGGCCACCAGGCCGACCTCGGCGAGGAGGTCGACGACCGGGCCGAGCTCGGCGACCCGCACGTGCGGCACCTCGGAGAGCGCCGCCGCCAGCGTCCGCTCGTCCAGCTCCGCCAGCTCGCCCTGGCCGAACAGGGCGCCGGACGCGGCGATCACGGCGGCCGTCTGCCCGGCGCCGTGCACCAGCGTCGTCAGCTCCTCGGCCAGCGCGCGCTGCGCTGCGCGCGCCTGGGGCCGCTCCTCGGTCAGCCGCTCCAGCTCCTCCAGTTCCTCGCGGGAGCGGAAGGACAGGACCCGCAGGTAGCCGGAGACGTCCCGGTCGTCCGCGTTCAGCCAGAACTGGTAGAACGCGTACGGCGTCGTCATCTCCGGGTCGAGCCAGACGGCGCCGCCCTCGGTCTTGCCGAACTTGGTGCCGTCCGCCTTGGTCATCAGCGGCGTCGCCAGCGCGTGCACGGCGGCGCCCGGCTCCAGCCGGTGGATCAGGTCCAGCCCCGCGGTGAGGTTGCCCCACTGGTCGCTGCCGCCCTGCTGGAGCGTGCAGCCGTGGCGCCGGTACAGCTCCAGGAAGTCCATGCCCTGGAGCAGCTGGTAGCTGAACTCCGTGTAGCTGATGCCCTCTTCGGACTGGAGCCGGCGGGCGACCGAGTCCTTGGTGAGCATCTTGTTGACGCGGAAGTGCTTGCCGATGTCCCGCAGGAACTCGATGGCCGACAGACCGGCCGTCCAGTCCAGGTTGTTGACCATCACCGCGGCGTTGCCGCCCTCGAAGGACAGGAACGGCTCGATCTGGCCGCGCAGCCGGGTCACCCAGTGCGCCACCGTCTCCGGGTCGTTCAGCGTGCGCTCCGCCGTCGGCCGGGGGTCGCCGATCTGGCCCGTCGCGCCGCCCACCAGCGCCAGCGGACGCAGACCGGCCCGCTGCAGACGGCGCATCGTCAGCACCTGGACCAGATGGCCGACGTGCAGACTGGCCGCGGTCGGGTCGAAGCCGCAATAGAACGTGACGGGACCGTCCGCGAGCGCCTTGCGCAATGCGTCCTCGTCAGTGGACAGGGCGATCACGCCGCGCCACTTCAGCTCGTCGACGATGTCCGTCACGTCTCTCGTGTCTCCTCGATGATCCTCGGGCGGTCGGGTGACAGCCGCCTACGAGGTTATACGCCCTGGCTGACCGAGCTCATGTTGAAATCGGGGACCCGCAGCGGGGGCATCGCCGCCCTGGTGAACCAGTCGCCCCACTCCCTGGGCAGCGTCTTCTCCGTCCGGCCCGCCTCGGTCGCCCGGCCCAGCAGGTCCACCGGCGACTCGTTGAACCGGAAGTTGTTGACCACGCCGCTCACCTCGCCGTCCTCCACGAGGTAGACGCCGTCCCGGGTGAGCCCGGTGAGCAGCAGCGTCGCCGGGTCGACCTCGCGGATGTACCACAGGCAGGTCAGCAGCAGACCCCGCTCGGTGTTCGCGACCATCTCCTCCAGCGAGCGGTCCTCGCCGCCGTCCAGGATCAGGTTGTCGACGGCGGGCGCCACCGGCAGCCCGGTCAGTCCCGCACCGTGCCGGGTGGTCGTCAGGTGCGTCAGCTCACCCGCGCCCATCCACCGCGTGGGCGCGATGGGCAGCCCGTTGTCGAACACCGACTGATCGCCCCCGGAGGAGTGCGCGATCACGAAGGGCGCCGACTCCAGGCCCGGTTCGTCCGGGTCGCTGCGCAGCGTCAGCGGCAGCGCGCTCAGCCGGTCGCCCACGCGCGTGCGGCCGCCCGGCCGGGAGAACACGGTCCGGCCCTCGACCGCGTCGCGGCCCGACGCCGACCAGTACTGGTAGATCAGCAGGTCCGCCACGGCCGTCGGCGGCAGCAGCGTCTCGTAGCGGCCCGCCGGCAGCTCCAGCCGCCGCTCCGCCCAGCCGAGCCGTACGGCCAGCTCCGCGTCGAGCGCCGTAGGGTCCGTGTCCTTGAAGTCCCGGGTGGAGCGGCCCGCCCAGGCCGAGCGGGTGCGGTCCGGGGACTTGGCGTTCACCTCCAGCGTCCCGTTGGGCTGGTCGTGCCGCAGCCGCAGCCCGGTCGAGGTGCCCAGATACGTCGAGACCATCTCGTGGTGGGCGAAGCCGTACAGCTCCCGCCCGCCCGCCCGCGCGCGGGCGAACGCCTCGCCGAGCGCCGGGGCGAAGTCGGCGAACACGGTGGACGACGTCTCGGCGGGGGCGTCCTCGAAGTCCGGCGACGCCGGTACGTCCCTCACCAGCGGCTGCGCGTCCTCGGCGGGCCCGGCACCGCGCGCGGCGGCCTCGGCCGCCCGGACCAGCGGCTCCAGCTCGTCCACCGTCACCGCCGCGCGCGACACGACACCGGAGGCCGTGCCCTGCTTGCCGTCGACGGTGGCGACGACCGTGAGCGTGCGCCCGCGCGTGACGCCGTTGGTGGTCAGCGCGTTCCCGGCCCAGCGCAGATTGGCGCTCGACTGCTCGTCGGCGATGACGACGCACCCGTCGGCCCGCGACAGCCCGAGGGCCCGCTCGACGATCTCGTGCGGCTTGTTCGTACGGGCGCTCATCGACCGGCCTCCTGGGTGGTGTTCAAAATAGCGACGCCCTTGAACAGGGCCGAAGGGCAACCGTGCGAAACGGCCGCGACCTGGCCCGGCTGGGCCTTGCCGCAGTTGAAGGCACCGCCGAGGACGTAGGTCTGCGGACCGCCCACCGCCGCCATCGAACCCCAGAAGTCGGTGGTCGTGGCCTGGTAGGCGACATCCCGCAGCTGACCGGTGATCCGGCCGTTCTCGATCTTGAAGAAACGCTGCCCCGTGAACTGGAAGTTGTAGCGCTGCATGTCGATCGACCACGACCGGTCGCCCACGACGTAGATACCGCGGTCCACGCTGCCGATCAGGTCCTCGGTCGACAGGCCGGCCGGGTCGGGCCGCAGGGAGACGTTGGCCATGCGCTGGACGGGGACGTGGCCGGGGGAGTCGGCGAACGCGCAGCCGTTGGAGCGCTCGAAGCCGGTGAGCTTCGCGATCCGCCGGTCCAGCTGGTAGCCCACCAGGGTGCCGTCGCGCACCAGGTCCCAGGACTGGCCCGCGACGCCCTCGTCGTCGTAGCCGATGGTCGCGAGGCCGTGCTCGGCGGTGCGGTCGCCGGTGACGTTCATCAGGTCGGAGCCGTAGCGCAGGGTGCCGAGCTGGTCGAAGGTGGCGAAGGAGGTGCCCGCGTAGGCGGCCTCGTAGCCGAGGGCGCGGTCCAGTTCGGTGGCGTGGCCGATGGACTCGTGGATGGTCAGCCACAGGTTGGAGGGGTCGACGACGAGGTCGTACTGCCCCGCCTGGACGCTCGGCGCCCGCATCTTCTCGGCGAGCAGGCCGGGGATCCGCTCCAGCTCGCCCTCCCAGTCCCAGCCGGTGCCCGTCACGTACTCCCAGCCCCGGCCGACCGGCGGCGCGATGGTGCGCATGGAGTCGAACTCGCCGCTCGACTCGTCCACCGACACGGCCGTCAGCTGCGGATGCAGCCGCACCCGCTGCTGGGTGGTCACCGTCCCGGCCGTGTCGGCGTAGAACTTGTTCTCGTGGACGGTCAGCAGCGAGGCGTCCACGTGGTTCACCCCGTCCGCGGCCAGCAGCCGCGCGCTCCAGTCCGCCAGCAGCCCCGCCTTCTCCTCGTCGGGCACGGTGAACGGATCGATCTCGTACGACGAGATCCACGTCTTGTCGGCGTGCACGGGCTCGTCGGCCAGCTCCACCCGCTCGTCCGAGCCCGCGGCCTTGATCACCCGGGCGGACAGCTTCGCCATCGCCACCGCCTGCGCGGCGACCCGGGCCGCGGCGTCCATCGTCAGATCGACCCCGGAGGCGAATCCCCAGGTCCCGCCGTGCACCACCCGTACCGCGTACCCGAGGTCGGTGGTGTCCGAGGACCCGGCGGGCCGGGCGTCCCGCAGCCGCCAGGACGCGCTGCGCACCCGCTCGAACCGGAAGTCCGCGTGCTCGGCGCCCAGCGCACGCGCGCGTGCCAGCGCCGCGTCCGCCAGGGCGCGTAGCGGCAGCGCCGTGAAGGCTTCGTCGATGGTATGAGGCACGGGATCTCCCTGCTGTCGTGGCCTGTCGGACCGATCATGTCGCGCGGGCGGCGCCGGGGACCACACGTTTCCGGCTGGACCCGGTGAGTTTCTGTAGAGACCCGACAGTGACACCCGTAAGCCACTGTCGGTGCCCGAATGTCCGGGGCCGGGGGCCGACCGATAGGTTTTCGGGGAAGCCGCCTGCCGTCCAGCCGTCCGGGCGGGTGTCAGCCACCTAACGAAAGGGTGATCCGTTGAGCCGCTCGGTTCTCGTCACCGGAGGCAACCGGGGCATCGGCCTCGCCATCGCCCGCGCATTCGCCGAAGCAGGCGACAAGGTCGCGATCACCTACCGCTCGGGTGAGCCGCCGGCCGCCCTCACGGATCTGGGCTGCCTCGCGGTCAGGTGCGACATCACCGACACCGAGCAGGTGGAGCAGGCCTACAAGGAGATCGAGGACGCGCACGGGCCCGTCGAGGTGCTCGTCGCCAACGCCGGCATCACCAAGGACCAGCTCCTGATGCGGATGACCGAGGAGGACTTCACCTCGGTCATCGACACCAACCTCACCGGCACCTTCCGTGTGGTCAAGCGCGCCAACCGCGCCATGCTGCGCGCCAAGAAGGGCCGCGTCGTGCTGATCTCCTCGGTCGTCGGCCTCCTCGGCGGTCCCGGCCAGGCCAACTACGCCGCCTCCAAGGCCGCCCTGGTGGGCTTCGCGCGCTCCCTCGCCCGTGAGCTGGGCTCGCGCAACATCACCTTCAACGTCGTCGCGCCCGGCTTCGTCGACACCGACATGACCAAGGTGCTCACCGACGAGCAGCGCGCGAACATCGTCTCGCAGGTGCCGCTCGGCCGGTACGCGCAGCCGGACGAGATCGCCGCGGCGGTGCGCTTCCTCGCCTCCGACGACGCCTCGTACATCACTGGAGCCGTCATTCCCGTTGACGGCGGACTGGGAATGGGTCACTGATCACCATGAGCGGAATTCTCGAGGGCAAGCGCGTCCTGATCACCGGTGTGCTGATGGAGTCCTCCATCGCCTTCCACACCGCCAAGCTGGCCCAGGAGCAGGGCGCCGAGATCATCCTGACGGCGTTCCCGCGGCCCACGCTGACCGAGCGCATCGCCAGGAAGCTCCCGAAGCCCACCAAGGTCATCGAGCTCGACGTCACCAACGACGAGCACCTGGGACGCCTCGCGGACGTCGTCGGCGAGGAACTCGGCGGCCTCGACGGTGTCGTGCACTCCATCGGCTTCGCCCCGCAGGACGCGCTCGGCGGCAACTTCCTCAACACGCCGTTCGAGTCGGTCGCCACGGCCATGCACGTCTCGGCGTACTCCCTGAAGTCGCTGACCATGGCCTGCCTGCCGCTGATGCAGAACGGCGGCGCGGTCGTCGGGCTCACCTTCGACGCGCAGTTCGCGTGGCCGCAGTACGACTGGATGGGCCCGGCCAAGGCCGCCCTGGAGGCCACCAACCGCTACATGGCGCGTGACCTGGGCAAGCAGAACATCCGCTGCAACCTCGTCTCGGCCGGCCCCATCGGCTCCATGGCCGCCAAGTCGATCCCCGGCTTCAGCGAGCTGGCCTCGGTGTGGGACACCCGCTCCCCGCTGGAGTGGGACCTGAAGGACCCCGAGCCGGCCGGCCGCGGCGTCGTCGCCCTGCTGAGCGACTGGTTCCCCAAGACCACGGGCGAGATCGTCCACGTGGACGGCGGTCTGCACGCCATCGGCGCCTGATCACCACCGCTTCGCGACGCCCCGTTCTCCGCCGTGTGCGGGGGGCGGGGCGTCACCCGTTCGGCCCACCCGGCGAGGCGGTCGGACCCCGCCCCGGCGCAGGGTGGAGTACGCGTTCCTCACGCGAACCCCTCTCCCGTACGGCCGAGGAGGTCCCGTTGTGCGCTTGTCCCGCCGCTTGGCCTCGACGACCGTCGCCGTCGCACTCGTCCTTCCCGTCTCCGGCGCGGCGATCGCCCACGCGCGCGTGCACCCCGCCGGCGCGAGCCCGCAGCGGGGCGCCCCGGCGAAGGCAGGGGAGCCCTTCGGCGCCGCGTGCCGCATCCGCGTCGCCGGCTCCCAGGTGACCGCCGACTGCCACAACCCCTATCCACGGACCGACAGCGTGACCCTGCACGTGGAGTGCACCCGTTGGTGGGACCTCGACAGCGACGGCACCGCGGTGAAGGCCGGGCCCGCGCAGACCGTACGGCTGAGCGGACGCTGCTGGAAGGAGGTCGAGTCGGCGTGGGTCAGCCACCGGAAGGCGCGCTGAAGCGCCCCGGACGGCACAGGAAGGGATAGCTGGCCGCCTCCGCCGCGGCGGCCTCCGCGTCGCCGGTGCGGATCGCGTCGACCAGGCGCGCGTGGTCCATGTGCGTCTCCGGCGTCAGCTCCGTGCCGATGTCCTCGCGCAGCCAGTCCCGCAGCACCTCGCTGAGGTCCGCGTACAGTGCCGTCATCACGTCGTTGCGGGAGGCGGCCACCACCGCCAGGTGGAACGTCGCGTCGGCCGCCACGAACGCCTCCGCGTCGCCCGACTCCCACGCCTGCTCCCGGCGCACCAGCAGGGCGTCGAGCTGCTTGAGGTCCTTCTCCGTGCGCCGCAGCGCGGCGAACTTGGCGGCCGACGACTCCAGCGTGGAGCGCAGCTCGGCGATGTGCGTGGCGTCGGCGTCGGCGAAGCGGCGGTGCATCACACCGGCCAGCTCACTGGTGGCCACCACGTAGGTGCCGGAGCCCTGGCGGATGTCCAGCAGGCCGTTGTGCGCGAGGGCGCGGACCGCCTCGCGGACCGTGTTGCGGGCGACGCCCAGCTGCCCGACCAGCTCGGGCTCGGTCGGGATACGGGAGCCGACCGGCCATTCGCCCGAGGCGATCTGGTTCCGCAGCGCCGCGATGACCTGCTCGGACAGGGCAGAGCGGCGGGGGTGGCTCAGGGGCATGACACACCTTCGCACGAGGGGGCCGGCGACGGACGGCTCGGGGGTGGACAACCAATCATCCCATGATTCTATGATGGGTCTCATGGCAAGTGAGGAAACCCGGACGGCGACGCCCGCGCACATACGCACCCCCGGGGCGCCCCCCACCGCACAGTCCGCCACGCGCGCGTGGACGACGCGGCTGCTCGTCCTCGGGATCGTGCTCACCGCGCTGAACCTCCGCCCCGCCATCACCAGCCTCGGCGCCCTCCTGGAAGAGGTCCGGGACGCGCTCGGCATGAGCGGCAGCGTCGCCGGACTGCTCACCTCCGTGCCCCCGCTGTGCTTCGCCGTCTTCGGCGTCACCGCCCCGCGCCTGGCCCGCCGCTTCGGCCCCGCCGCCGTGGTCTGCGCCGGTATGGCCGCCGTCACCGCCGGACTGCTCCTGCGGCCCTACGTCGGCGGCACCGCGGGCTTCCTGGCCGCCAGCGCCCTCGCGCTCATGGGCATCGCGGTCAGCAACGTCCTGATGCCGGTCATCGTCAAGCGGTGGTTCCCCGACCGGGTCGGCTCGATGACCGGCCTGTACTCCATGGCCCTCGCCCTCGGCACCGCCACCGCGGCGGCCGTGACCGTGCCCATGACCGAGGCGCTGGGCGGGAGTTGGCGCACCGGGCTCGCGGTGTGGGGCGCGCTCGGCGTCGCCGCCGTCCTTCCCTGGCTCCCCTTCGTACGGGACCGCGCCACCCCCTCCGCCGCCGGCCGTGACGGGCACGCGCGCGAGGAGGCGCCGCGGCTGCGGATCACCCGCAGCCGCACCGCCTGGGCCCTCGCCGTCTACTTCGGACTCCAGGCCACCGGCGCCTACATCACGATGGGCTGGATGGCGCAGATCTTCCGCGACTCGGGAGTCCGCGCGGGCACCGCCGGGCTGCTGCTCGCCGTCACCATGGTGATGGGCGTGCCGCTGGCCTTCGTCATCCCCCGCCTGGCGACCCGGCTGCCCCACCAGGGCCCCATCGTGCTCGCGCTCGGCGCCTGCGGCCTCGCCGGCTACGCCGGGCTGTGGTTCGCCCCGGCCGGCGGCGCCTGGGTCTGGGCCGTCCTGCTCGGCATCTCGAACTGCTCCTTCCCGCTGGCCCTGACCATGGTGGGCATGCGGGCCAGGACCAGCGCGGGCGTGGCCCAGCTGTCCGGCTTCGCGCAGAGCACCGGCTATCTGATCTCCATCCCCGGCCCGCTCCTGGTGGGCGTGCTGTACCAGCACAGCGGCGGCTGGGGGCTGCCCATCGCGCTGATGGCCGGCCTCATGATCCCGCAGATGGCGGTCGGGCTCCTGGCGGGCCGCGACCGCACCGTCGAGGACGAGGCCGCCCGCTGACCTCACCCCGGCGTGCCGGGCCCGTGAGGCGGGTGCGAGACTGGCGGTATGCCAGTGCTCGACCCGAACCCCCAGAACGGCCAGAAGAAGATGCTGCTCGTCTTCGGGGCCTTCTTCGCCATCTTCGTGATCATCGGCATCATCGCGACGATCGCCTCACCCTGACCGCGGGAGGATCCCGGGAACCCCGGAAAGCCGACCCATAGACGGCTGCCCCACCCCCGATGGTGGGGCTGGCCCCCCTGTCCCCTAGGGGGTGAGTGTCAGGGTCAACTGGGTGGATCACCGGATGGGTTGAGGCCCGGCGGGTCCGTACCTTCGAAGTGTGCCCGCGAGAGGCGGCCACGGACATTCGAGGACCCACGGAGGCGTCATGTCGGCCCCTACGCAGCTCCCTCCCCGACCGGCGTCCCCGCAGGGCCGTGCCGACACCCGGCTGCCCTGGTGGGCCCTCGCGCTGCCGACGCTCGCCTTCGTCACGCTCCTGCTGCTGATACTCGACCCCGCCCAGGCGCACGCCGCGGGCACCGGGCCCGGGACCGGCCTGCTGTTCGAGCACATCCGGCAGTTGATGGCCCGCTGAGCACCGGGAACGCCCCGCGTCAACTCCCTGCGCCCCATGGCCTGTTTCATGCGAAGCTGGATCTCATGAGCGTCGCTGAACCCCGCAGGATTGTTCTCTTCCGGCATGCGAAAGCCGACTGGCCGCAGGTGACGGACCACGAGCGGCCCCTCGCCGAACGGGGCCGCATGGACGCGGCGGAAGCCGGGCGCAGGCTGGCCGACACCGCCGTCCCCTTCGATCTGGCCCTCTGCTCCACCTCGACCCGCACCCGGGAGACATGGAAGCTCGCGGTCCACGAGTTCGAGCACCGGCCGAAAACCGTGTACGAGGAGCGCATCTACGAGGCTTCGCCCGGCGAGCTGATCGCCGTCCTCAACGAGACGCCCGACGACGCGCGGAACGTCCTGCTGATCGGCCACAACCCGGGCGTCCAGGGCCTCGCCGAGATCCTCTCCGGCACTACCGAGGGCGACGCACGGCAGCGGATGAGCCGGCGCGGCTTCCCGGCCGCCGCCTTCGCGGTCCTGTCCTTCGGCGGCACCTGGAAGGCGCTGGAGCCCGGCACGGCCTCGCTCGTCGACTACTGGGCGCCCTCGGAGTGACCGGCCGCGGCAGGGCCCGGCACCGTCCGACGCCCGGTCCTGCCGCGGACACGGGACATGGTGTGCGGCCGGTCAGTCCTTGTCGTGGGTGTCGGCCGCCTCGACCTCTTCGCGGGTGACGCCCAGCAGATACAGCACCGTGTCCAGGAACGGCACGTTCACCGCCGTGTGCGCGGCCTCCCGTACCACCGGCTTCGCGTTGAACGCGACCCCCAGCCCCGCCGCGTTCAGCATGTCCAGGTCGTTGGCGCCGTCACCGATCGCCACCGTCTGCGACAGCGGCACCCCGGCCTCGGCGGCGAACCGGCGCAGCAGCCGGGCCTTGCCCGCCCGGTCCACGATCTCGCCGGTGACCCGGCCCGTCAGCGTGCCGTCCACGATCTCCAGTGTGTTCGCCTGGGCGAAGTCCAGCCCCAGCCGCTCCTTGAGATCATCGGTGACCTGGGTGAACCCACCCGAGACGACGCCCACTTGGTAGCCGAGCCGCTTCAGCGTGCGGATCAGGGTGCGGGCGCCCGGCGTCAGCCGCACCTCGCTGCGCACCTTCTCCACCACCGAGGCGTCCAGCCCCGCCAGCAGCGCCACGCGCGCGTGCAGCGACTGCTCGAAGTCCAGCTCACCGCGCATCGCGGCGGCCGTCACCTCGGCCACCTCGTCCTCGCAGCCGGCGTGGGCCGCGAAGAGTTCGATGACCTCGTCCTGGATGAGCGTGGAGTCCACGTCCATGACGACCAGGCGCTGGGCGCGGCGGTGCAGACCGGCGCCGACCACCGCGATGTCGACACCGAGTGCCGCCGCGTCGGTCACCAGCGTGGTCCGCAGCGGCTCGGTCTCGGCCCCGGACACCGCGAACTCCACCGCGGTGACGGGGTACTTGGCGAGGCGGAAGATACGGTCGATGTTCGCGCCGGAGCGGGTGATCCGGGCGGCGACGGCGGCCGTGGCCTCGGCGGTGAGCGGGTGGCCGAGGACGGTCACCAGCGAGCGCCCGAGGCCGCGCGGCCGGTTGTCGCCTAGCCCGGAGATGATCTCCGCCTGCATCTTCATCGAGTCGGCCCAGCTGTGGACCGTCGCCCGCAGGTCACCCTCCATGTCGGCCGACGGCTGCGTCACGAGCGCGCACAGCGTTATCCGGCCACGGGTGACGACCTGCTCGATGTCGACCACGTCGACCGCGTAGGAGGCCAGCGTGTCGAACAGGCCGGCCGTGATGCCCGGCCTGTCCTTCCCGAAGATCTTGACGAGAAGAGTGGGGGCGTCTGAGGTCTGCGAAGCGCTCATGGTGCTCCCACCGTATCCGGCACGCCGTGCGCATCGCCCCGGTGGTCCGTCTGGCGGACACCGTGCGGTGGAGGCGGGGGCCGGTGGCGCGAGGGTGTGTTCCGGCCGGGCTGCCGGTTCGGGGGTGCGTTCGCCGGACGGCCTTGTCGGGTACGCCGTGCGCATCGCTCCCGAGGTCCCGTCTGGCGGACAGCGGACAGCGGACAGGGGACAGGGGACAGCGGACAGCGGACAGCGGACAGCGGACAGGGGACAGGGGACAGGGGACAGGGGACAGGGGACAGGGGACAGCGGACAGCGGACAGGGACAGGAACAGGAACAGGGGACCGCGGGCGGTGGGGCCGGGCTGCCGGCGCGGGGGTGTGTTCCGGCCGGGCGCCCGGTTCGGGGCGTGCGTTCGCCGGGCATCCGTATGCGGCACGTCGCGGGCACAGCCTCCGACGTCCGTCTGGCTGACACCGTGCGGCCGAGGCCGGGCCGATGGCGCGGAGGGTACGGTCCGGCTGCGCCGCCCGACCTGGCGCGTGTCCGCTCGGCCGCGCCTGTCCGCTCGGCCGCGCCGGTCCGTGCTGCCGGGCCGGTCCGGGTGGCCTACGGACGCCGTTTCGGATTCCGGGGCGGTACGGGGGGCGGAGGCGGTGGTACGTCCCCCGACGCTCGCCCCGATCCTCGCGCCGGTCCGTCGCCGCCGCGCCGGGGAACCCCCGGGGGCGGTGCGGCCGGCCGCCGGACCGTGGGTGCGCCGTGGACGTCGCCGTCACCGCAGGGCGGGGGCTCACCGGGCGGCGGCTCACCCGTGGGCGAGCGCTCCGCCGACGGCGGACCGCTGGCCCACGCGGCGTCGCCCCCGGGTGGCCGCGCCCCACCGGACGCTCGGGCCCCTCCGGCCCGGTCCGCCCCCTGCGGTGACCCCGGGTCCGCGGACCCCGCCGAAGGCCGGGCATCCCCGCGCGGCTGCTCGGGCAGGCGCAGGTACGGGTTCGTCGCCGGGTTCGGCGGCCGGTAGGGGGCGGTGGGGGTGTACGGCCCGGAGGGGGTGTCGCCCTGCTCGGTTCCGGGGTTCCGGTCCGGTGGTCCGGGGCGGCGGCCCGGGGCGTCCGGCGTTCCCACGGAGGGGTGGCCGGGCATCGGCCCGCTGCGGTCGGGCCCGCCGGTCGGTCCGCCGAGGGGTCTGCCCGTAAGGGGTCCGTCGTGGCCTGCCCGCGACCCGGGCCCATCCCTTCCAGACCCTGCGTACCCGGCCGCCCCGCCCTGCCCCGCCCAGCCCCCGACCCCTGCCGCGCCCACGGGACCCCCGACCCCTGCCGCACCCACGGCACCCGCGGCCCCCGCCGCACCCGCGACCCCACCCCCAGAGCCCCCGCCGCCCCCGTCCCCGGCCGATGTACTCGCGCCGCCCCCGCCGTCCCGGGCACCTCCCACGCCTCGGCCGCCCCCGCCCCCCGTATTCGACGCCCCGCCGCCGCCCATCGCCCCCGGCCTGCCGCCCGGCCCCGAGGCCAGGTCTCGCGGCCCGCCGGCCAGGTCTCGCGGCCCGCCGGCCAGGGCGAGCGGGGCCGCGTGTCCTCCCGCCGCCCCGGTGGCGAGTGCCGCCGACGCGCCCACGGCCCCCGCACCCGCGCCCCAGACGGCCCCGAGGACCAGGGCCATGCCGGGGTTCCCGCGCAGTTCCACCCCGGCGCCGAACGCGTCGAAGCCGAGCACCGACAGCGAGGCGTCCACGGACAGCCCGGTCAGCAGGGCCAGCAACGGCAGCGCCAGCGCGGTGGCCGCCCCGAGCCGCAGCGCACACCGTCCGGTGAACCGCAGGACGCCGGCCGGTTCCCGTACGTCCTCGGACGTCCCCACCGGTGTCCGTACGGCCGTCAGCACACCGGCGAGCAGCATCATCAGGGCCGCCGCGACGCCGAGCAGCCACACCCGGCCGTCCGGTTCGGCCAGCCTGCCCAGCGTCACGGACCGGTCGGCGCCGCCCGCGAGGAGAGCGCCCAGCGGATCGGGGAGCAGCCCCGCCAGGACCCCGCTCGCCCGGCCGTCGAACGGAACGAGCAGACCGAGGGGGACGCCGAGCCAGACGCCGTTGGGGGCGCCGAGCAGCGCGGCGCCCGCGACGCGCCCGGGGTCGTCGTCGCCGATCGCCGCGTACCCGGCCGCCGCGAGCCCCGCCGCCACCGCCACCAGCAGCACCGCGACGAGGGCCGACACGGCGGGCCGGACGACCCGGTGCACGGCCCGCAGGCCCGTGGGCAGCGGCGAGCGGCGCGCGGCGAGCAGCGCGATCAGCAGCACACCGCAGGACCAGACCAGGCCGCCGAGCAGGGTCGGCGCGGTCTCCACCGAGAAGCCGACCGCGGCCTTCGCGTCGACGAGGCCGCCGAGCCGGTCGGGCAGCAGTCCGCCGGCGTCCCCGATCCCGGGGATCTCCAGGCCGCCCCCGCCCCCGCCGGTTCCCGGCAGGCGGTCCAGTCCCAGCGCGCTCCCGTCGAGGGTGATCACGTCGTGCCCCGCCCAGGCGAGCCCGCCCAGCGTCGCCACGAACAGCACCACCACCGCGCCCGCGCGCGCGAGGAGTTCGGCAGGCGCGATCACCGCTCCCGCGCGCCGCAGGGAGCGCAGGAAGCACCACGACAGCAGGACGGCACCGGCCAGGCCCACGCCGAGCGGGGTGATGTCGAGGGCGGTCGCCGCCTGCGCGCCCGTCAGCCCGAACGCGGACACGTCACCGGCGGGCGTGACCGAACCGCCCGCCGCCAGGGCCACCACCGCCGCCGTCATCGCGCCGAGCGAGCCCGAGGCGTCGGCCGCCAGCAGATGCAGCCCCAGGGCCGCCGTACCCGCCATCGCGATCAGCGCCCAGCTCACGGCGGCGACCGCGGACAGCAGGACGTCGCCCCAGGGAAGGCGGGCAGGGCGGCCCGTGGACCCGGCTTGCGCGGACGCGCTCATGGCAGACCCCCCGATCCGCTGCGCGGCCGCTCGCCGCGCATGTCCCCCTCGCGTGGATTACCACTCTCCGCACTGTTTTCAACCCCGTCAACGGAACCGTTCGAAGCGCGTCCGCGTGCTCCTCACAAGGCCCGACTTTCGGTCGGGGGGCGGAGCCTGAAATAGTTCCCGACGATGTTCGACATCCCTAGACTCCCTGTGACCGGGGCTATTCGGGGGACTGATCAGTGGGGCATGGAGTGCCGGAACTCGTACTGGAATTGAACGGACGGACCTGGACGCTGGACCCGTCCAGGCCCTACACCCTGGGCCGCGATCCCCAGGGTGACATCGTGCTCGACGACGCCAGGGTCTCCTGGCGGCACGCCACGATCAGCTGGAGCGGCCGCAGTTGGGTCATCGAGGACCACGGCAGCACCAACGGCACGTTCGTGCGGGGGCATCGGATCCACCACCTGGAGATCGGCCCCGGCTCGGCCGTGCACCTGGGCAACGCGACCGACGGACCGCGCGTGGAACTCTCGGGGAGCACGGCCTCCGTGGCCTCGCCGCAGGCCCAGCCGCAGCAGCAGCCGTACGCCGCGCAGGGCGCGCAGGCCGGGTGGGCCCAGCAGGCCCCCGCCCAGCAGGCCCCGGAGCAGCAGGCGCCGCAGGCCGGCTGGCAGCAGCAGCCCGCGCCCGTGCCGCAGCAGCAGGGCCCCGGTCCCGGCGCGGGGGCGCCGCCGGTCTACGGCGACCGCAGCCCCACCACGTTCCACCAGTTCTCGATCGGGCGCGTGATGCGTATCGGCCGCGCCCTGGAGAACGAGCTGGTCGTCTCCGACCTGCAGGTCTCCCGGCACCACGCCGAGTTCCACTCGACGCCCGACGGCCGGATGGAGATCCGCGACCTCGGCTCCCACAACGGCACCTACGTCAACGGCCAGCCGATCGCCAAGGGCGGCTCCCAACTGCTCGGCGCCACCGACATCGTGGGCGTCGGCCACTCCACGTTCCGCATCGTCGGCGACCGCCTGGAAGAGTTCGTCGACACCGGTGAGGTCTCCTTCTCCGCGCGCCATCTGACCGTCACGGTCGACGGCGGCAAGCAGATCCTGAAGGACGTCTCCTTCGGCGTCCCGGAGAAGTCGCTCGTCGCGGTCATCGGCCCGTCCGGCTCCGGCAAGTCGACGCTGCTCAAGGCCCTCACGGGCTACCGCCCCGCCAACCAGGGCGACGTCCTCTACGACAACCGCAACCTCTACAAGCAGTTCGCCGAGCTGCGCCAGCGCATCGGTCTGGTCCCGCAGGACGACATCCTGCACAAGGAGCTGACCGTCAAGAAGGCCCTCAAGTACGCGGCCAAGCTCCGCTTCCCCGCCGACACCACCGCGGCCGAGCGCGAGTCCCGCATCGACGAGGTGCTGCGCGAGCTGAAGCTGGACATCCACAAGGAGAAGAAGGTCACCTCCCTCTCCGGCGGCCAGCGCAAGCGCGTCTCGGTGGCCCTGGAACTGCTGACCAAGCCGTCGCTGATCTTCCTGGACGAGCCCACCTCCGGCCTCGACCCGGGCATGGACCGCGATGTCATGCAGCTGCTGCGCGGCCTCGCCGACGACGGCCGCACCGTCCTCGTCGTCACCCACTCGGTGGCCGAACTGGCCCTGTGCGACAAGCTCCTGGTGATGGCGCCGGGCGGCGCGGTCGCCTACTTCGGCCCGCCCGAGGAGGCGCTGAACTTCTTCGGCTACGACACCTGGGCCGATGTCTTCTCCGCCTTCGAGAACTACCGCGACTACGACTGGGCGGGCCGCTGGAAGGGCTCGCAGCACTACCAGATGTACGCCGCCGACATCGACGCGATAGCGCCGCAGTCCGTACAGGTGCCGCCGATGCAGGCGATGAAGCCGCCCAAGCCGCAGAGCTGGATGTCGCAGTTCGTCACGCTGGTGCGCCGCTACACCGCGGTGATCGTCTCCGACAAGGGCTTCCTGGCCCTGATGGTGATCCTGCCGGGCGTCCTCGGCGCGGTGAGCCTGCTGATCGACTCGGGCAGGGGCCTGCTGCCCAACCCGCCCAATCCGCAGACGGGCCGGATCATCCCGAACGGCACGGCCACCACCGTCCTGCTGATCCTCGCGGTCGGGGCCTGCTTCGCCGGCGCCGCCAACTCCGTGCGCGAGCTGATCAAGGAACGGGTCATCTACGAGCGCGAGCGCGCCACGGGCCTGTCGCGCTCCGCCTACCTGATGTCCAAGGTGTTCGTGCTCGGCGTCATCACCGTGCTCCAGGGCCTCATGGTCGGGGTCATCGGGCTGTCCAGCCGGGAGATCCCGAAGGAGGGCCTGGTCCTCGGCAACCTCACGCTGCTGGAGCTGTCGCTGCCGATCATGGCGCTGGGCTTCACCTCGATGATGTTCGGCCTGATCATCTCGGCGCTGGTGAAGACCGCCGAGAAGACGATGCCGCTGCTGGTGATGTTCGCGATCATCCAGGTGGTCTTCACCGGATGCCTGTTCGCCCTCAACGGCTCGATCGGGGCCAACCAGATCTCGTATCTGATGCCGTCGCGCTGGGCGGTGGGCGCCGCGGGCGCCACGCTGGACTTCAACAAGATCAGCCCGCCGGGCGAGGGCGAGAGCGCCGACCCGCTCTGGGAGAACACCGTCGGCGCCTGGACGATGGACATGGCCGCCCTGATCGTCCTGGGCGTGGTCTGCGGCATCTTCGTGGCCCGCTTCCTGCGCCGCCACGAGCCCGAGGTCATGCGCAAGTAGCCGCTCCGAGCGGCCTCACGCGGTGAGACGAAGCGCGGCACCCCGCCGGGGTGCCGCGCTTCAGCGTTCTCACTGAGACCGAGAGGTCCGCCAGAGGCTCAGTACGCGCTGTTGACGTTGTCGATGGAACCGTAACGGTCGGCCGCGTAGTTGGCGGCGGCGGTGAGGTTGGCGACCGGGTCGTACTGGCTGCGGACCGTGCCGGCGACGTGGTACGCGTCGAAGGTGGGCTTGATGACCTGCAGCAGGCCGATCGACGGGACGCCGTTGCGGGCGTTGATGTCCCAGTTGTTGATCGCGTTCGGGTTGCCCGAGGACTCCCGCATGATGTTCTTGTACAGGCCCTTGTAGGTGCCCGGGATGTCGTTCTTCTTCATGATGTCGAGGGCCTCGCGGATCCAGCCGTCGAGGTTGTTCGCGTAGGTCTTCGCGGCGACCGGCTTGATCTGGGCGCGCTCGGCGGAGCGGCTCGCGGCGGCCTTCTTGCGGGCGGCCTCGGCCTTCTTCGCGGCGGCTGCCTTCTTGGCCGCGGCGGCGGACGCGGCCTTCTTCTTCGCGGCTGCCGCGGCTGCCGCCTTCTTCTTCGCCGCGGCGTCCTGCTGCGCCTTCTTGGCCGCTATCGCCTCGGCCTTGACGTTCTCGGCGGCGAGCTGGTCGGTGACGCTGCCCTTGACGTCCTTGATCTGCTCGTTGCTGAAGGCCACCTTGCCCGCGGGGGCCTCGGCCGTGGTCGTCGTCTGGGCGTTGCCGGGGACGGCGGAGAGGGCGAGAGTGGCGGCACCGAGGGTGCCGACACCGGCGATCGCGATCTTCTGACGCTTGTTGATCTTCGGACTGAGACCGCGGTTCTTGATGTTCTTGAGCATGGCTGTGGGACCTCTTCGAATAGCGCGGAGGTCGCTCGCTGTCCGGCGGTGGACACGGGTGCTTTCTGCACAAACGCCGCGGGCTGAACCCACGGCGCTGAGCGACGAGAGCAATTCTTAGCGGCCGCAAAATCGCTAGGCAAAGGTGTGACGTACGATCCCGGGTAGTGGAGCCAGGAAGGGCAAAATAGGACAGACAGGACTGTCTGTGCCGCTCAAAAGGGACGTCCCTACCTACTACGGACTTTCGTACGTGACCTGCACCCTATGTGCGGGCTCACATCGGCACCCCGCCCGTCTCACCAGCAGTTGCTGCCGCAATGCTCTGGGTGAGGGTTGTCCGACCTCAGCAGGAGATGCACGTCGGCGCACTCGTGCCACAGGTGGAGACCGCGCGGTGCCGCCTCGTAGCCGCGGTCGACCGCCGGCCCCGCCACCGCCTCCGGCATCCGCGGATGCGAGGTCCCCGGCTCGTGCAGCCCGGTCAGCAGGCCGTCCACCCCTCCCGCACCCCCCGCCGCGGGGTGACGACGAGATCCGTCCACCCCGCCCGCTGCCTCGCCCCGGCCGCCCGCGGCCCCCTCCTGTCGGTCTACGGCCCTGTCCCGGGACCCGCAGCCCCCACCCGTAGGTCCGCGGCCCCCGCCCCGCCCACCCCGGCCGTCCGCGCCCACCACGGCCGCTCACCCCGCGCGTCTGCCGACTCCTCCAGCGGCAGCCGCAGCCCGCCCGGCCGCCGCACCGCTGTCCCCGCGGGTCCGCCCGCACGCGCGCGTGGCCTTTCGCAGCGCACCGGGGGACGGGGGACCGGGGGACGGGGGACGGGGGGACGGGGGGACGGGGGGACGGGAGACCTACGTCCCGCGACCCAGAGGGGGCCGACCGCGGTCCGATCCCGGCTGTCGGACCCCGCCGGTACCGTGAGGACATGAGTCAAGGCCCCCGGTCCGGCCTCGCCGCGGTGAGCGCCGCGCTGCTGGCCATGAGCAGGCCCCTGGAGGTGCGCGACGTCCTCAAGACGATCGTCGCCTCGGCCCGCGAGCTGCTCGGCGCGCGGTACGCCGCGCTCGGCGTCCCCGACGACCACGGCGGCTTCGCCCAGTTCGTCGTCGACGGCGTCAGCGACGAGCAGTGGAAGGCCATCGGGCCCCTGCCCCGCCAGCACGGCATCCTCGCGGCGATGCTCCGGGAGGCCGAGGTCCAGCGCCTCGCCGACGTCCGCAAGGACCCCCGCTTCGAGGGCTGGCCGTCCGCGCACCCCGACATGTCCGACTTCCTGGGCCTGCCCATCCGCGACGGCGACGAGGTCATCGGCGCCCTCTTCCTCGCCGAGAAGAACTGCCGCAAGCCCGACGGCGGCTGCGGCTTCACCGCCGACGACGAGGAACTGCTCTCCATCCTCGCCCAGCACGCCGCGATCGCCCTCACCAACGCCCGCCTCTACGAGCGCAGCCGCGAGCTGACCATCGCCGAGGAGCGCTCACGGCTCGCCCACGAACTGCACGACGCGGTCAGCCAGAAGCTGTTCTCGCTGCGTCTGACCGCCCAGGCCGCCACCGCTCTGGTCGACCGCGACCCCGCCCGCGCCAAGGGCGAGCTCCAGCAGGTCGCCGCGCTCGCCGCCGAGGCCGCCGACGAACTGCGTGCCGCGGTCGTCGAACTGCGGCCCGCGGCCCTCGACGAGGACGGCCTCGTCGCCACCCTGCGCACCCAGATCCAGGTCCTGGACCGCGCCCACTCCGCGCGCGTGACGTTCGCCGGCCGCGGGGTGAAGGCCCTGCCCGCCGCCCAGGAGGAGGCGCTGCTCCGCGTCGCCCAGGAGGCACTGCACAACGCCCTGCGGCACTCCGGGGGAGACCACGTCGACGTCACCCTGGACCGGCGCGGCACCGGCGCCGTCCTGCGGATCACGGACGACGGCGGCGGCTTCGACCCCCGAGGGGTGCGCCGGGCCGGGCGCCATCTGGGCCTGGTCTCCATGCGGGACCGCGCGAACGGCGTCGGCGGCACGCTGACCGTGGAATCGGAGCCCGGCAAGGGCACCGTGATCGAGATGGAGGTCCCTGGTGGCTGACGCAATCAAGGTGCTGCTCGTCGACGACCACCAGGTCGTCCGCCGCGGCCTGCGCACGTTCCTGGAGATCCAGGACGACATCGAGGTCGTGGGCGAGGCCGCCGACGGCGCCGAGGGCGTGGCCCGCGCGGAGGAACTGCGCCCGGACGTCGTGCTGATGGACGTCAAGATGCCGGGCATGGACGGCGTCGACGCCCTGCGCGGGCTCCGCGAGCTGGACAACCCCGCGCGCGTGCTGATCGTCACCAGCTTCACCGAGCAGCGCACGGTGATCCCGGCCCTGCGCGCGGGCGCCGCCGGTTACGTCTACAAGGACGTCGACCCCGACGCCCTGGCCGGCGCCATCCGCTCGGTGCACGCCGGGCACATCCTGCTGCAGCCCGAGGTCGCCGGCGCCCTGCTGTCCCAGGAGGAGGCCAACTCCGGTCAGGGGCGGGCGGGTTCCCTCACGGAGCGGGAGCGCGAGGTGCTCGGCCTGATCGCGGACGGCCGTTCGAACCGCGAGATCGCCAGAGCGCTGGTCCTGTCGGAGAAGACCGTCAAGACGCACGTCTCGAACATCCTGATGAAGCTCGACCTCGCGGACCGCACCCAGGCCGCCCTGTGGGCCGTACGCCACGGTGTGACCGGCTGAAACGCTCTGCGCAGGGTGTGACGGACGGCAAGGCGGAAGGTTCCGCTCCGGGCTGAGATTCATACCGTCGTGGGAATGTCCCCCCAACGGCGCACCCTTCGTGGATCTCCGCCGTTCTCCAGTGCGTGCTGCGGCGACTGCCGCGGCAATCGCAAGGAGGGCTCAGAAGTGAAGAACCTGAAGAAGGCAGCGGCCGTGACGATGGTGGCGGGTGGCCTGCTGGCCGCCGGCACCGGAATGGCCTCCGCCACCGACGGCGCGAAGGCCGCCGGCAAGGCCGTGGGCTCCCCGGGCGTCGTCTCGGGCAACCTCGTCCAGGCCCCGATCCACATCCCGGCCAACGTCTCGGGCAACAGCGTGAACGTCATCGGTGTCCTGAACCCGGCCTTCGGCAACCTGGCCTTCAACAAGTGACGCCAGGCCGAACCAGGCAGTGACCCCCGGCCTCCCGGCACTCCCGGGAGGCCGGATCGCGTCCGCCACCAGCAGCACGCCTCCTCGACGCCGAGGACGCACGCCCTACGCTCAACGCACCCCGCGCTCCCGCTCCTCCACGACCGAGTTGTACGCCGCGACCTGCGCCCGCCGCGCCACCCGCTCCACCGGCCGCAGGGCTTCCGCCCGTGCCCCCATCTCGGCGGAGCTGACCGCACCCCCGTGCCCGTTCCCGGAAGCCAGCGACACCAGCAGACCCACCCGCCGCGCCAGCTCCAGCACCCGTACCGCCCGCGGCGGATATCCCGGCGCGAGCACCTCCCGCCGCGGCTCCGCCCGCGCCCGGTAGGCGTCGATGGCCGCCTCGGCGGCCGGCCCCGACCCGGCGACGTCCAGCCGCGACAGCAACGCGGTGGCGTCCCGCAGCGCCTCCGCCAGCTCCCGCTCCGCCTCGCCCAGCGACGGCACATCCGCGGGCGGCGCCTCCCGCACGGGCAGCACCCGCCAGACGACCTCGACATGCACGTCACCGTCGGGCCCGGCCTCGTACACCTCCGGCACCAGCCCGATCGCCGCGCCGTGGCAGATCACCGCCTCCCCGGCGTCCATCGCCCGCGCGTTGAACTCCGGCGGCCCGCTCAGCCCCAGCGGATGCCCCGGCGCGGGCAGTGCGACCAGCATCCCGCGCACGCCCAGCACCCGCAGCCGCCCCAGCGCCAGGGTGAGCCCGACGGGCGCCGTCTCACCCGGCAGGTCCTCCACCCGGTGCGTCGCGTCACCCCCGACGATCTCCAGCACGGCGTCATCCGGTGCCGCAAGTCCGGCCAAAAGGGCATTTCCCCAAGCGGCGAGGCGTCCTGAGCGTGGTTCCGAGAGCATGCCACCACCCTAAGGACCGGACCGATGGAATGAAGGGCCGGACCGGTGGCGTAGATTTCGTAGAGGGCTGCGCCCACAGGCGCACGCGATCACACGAGACGCCGAGACCGGTCACAGCAAGGGGAGACAACGCGCTCATGAGCGATGTTCTGGAGCTTCAGGACGTATCCGTGGTCCGTGGGGGCCGGGCTCTGGTGGACCAGGTCTCCTGGTCGGTCAAGGAGGGCGAGCGCTGGGTCATCCTCGGCCCGAACGGCGCCGGCAAGACCACCCTCCTGAACGTCGCCTCCAGCTACCTCTACCCGAGCAAGGGCACCGCCACCATCCTCGGCGAGACCCTCGGCACCCCCGGCACCGACGTCTTCGAGCTGCGCCCCCGCATCGGCGTGGCCGGCATCGCCATGACCGAGAAGCTGCCCAAGCGCCAGAGCGTCCTGCAGACCGTGCTCACCGCCGCCTACGGCATGACCGCCACCTGGAACGAGGACTACGAGGAGATCGACCGCCAGCGGGCCCTCGCCTTCCTCGACCGCCTCGGCATGACCGAGTACGCCGACCGGACCTTCGGCACCCTCTCCGAGGGCGAGCGCAAGCGCACCCTCATCGCCCGCGCCCTGATGGCCGACCCCGAGCTCCTCCTCCTCGACGAGCCCGCCGCCGGCCTCGACCTCGGCGGCCGCGAGGACCTCGTCCGCCGCCTCGGCCGGCTCGCCCGCGACCCGATCGCCCCCTCGATGCTCATGGTCACCCACCACGTCGAGGAGATCCCCCCGGGCTTCACGCACGTGCTCATGATCCGCCAGGGCAAGGTCCTCGCGGCCGGCCCCGTGGAACTCGAACTCACCTCCCGCAACCTCTCCCTGTGCTTCGGCCTCCCGCTCGTCGTCGAGCAGGTCGGCGACCGCTGGACCGCCCAGGGCCTCCCGCTGTCCTGACCGCCGCCCGCGGACGTGGGATTCCCGGCCGGGAACACCGTTCCCCACCCCCTGCGCCCTGTCGGTGACAGGGTCCGCGGACCTACCATGACCATGTGGAAATCGACGCGTGGGTTTGGTGGTTGATCGGCGCGACAGCGCTCGGCATCGCACTCGTGGTCACCGCGATGCCCGAACTCGGCATGCTGGCGGTGGGCGCGATCGCCGCCGCCCTGGTGGCAGGCGCCTTCGGCGGCGACGCCGTCGTCCAGGTCGTCTCCTTCGTCGTCGTCTCGACCGCGCTCATCGCCGTCGTACGGCCCATCGCCAACCGGCATCGCTCCCAACGGCCCCAACACGCCACCGGGATCGACGCGTTGAAGGGCAAGCAGGCGGTCGTCCTGGAGCGCGTCGACGCCTCGGGCGGCCGGATCAAGCTCGCCGGGGAAGTCTGGTCGGCACGCGCCCTCGACCACGGCAGCACCTACGAAGCAGGCCAGGAAGTGGACGTCGTGGACATCGAGGGAGCCACGGCGATCGTGATGTGACCTCGCACGACGTATCTGGCGCGAACCCGCCGCGAGTCGGGCGACCGTCTGTCAGACTCGATCAGCAAGATCTTCAACAACCATGAGATCTGCCGAAGTTGCCGCAGCGGAGAAGGGACACGGGGAACGACGATGGAACCGGTCATCATCGTCCTGATCATTCTGGTGGTGTTGGTCTTCATCGCCCTGATCAAGACGATTCAGGTCATCCCGCAGGCGAGCGCGTCCATCGTCGAGCGATTCGGCCGCTACACGCGGACGCTGAACGCCGGCCTCAACATCGTGGTCCCGTTCATCGACACCATCCGCAACCGCATCGACCTGCGTGAACAGGTCGTGCCTTTCCCACCGCAGCCGGTGATCACCCAGGACAACCTGGTCGTGAACATCGACACCGTCATCTACTACCAGGTGACCGACGCGCGCGCCGCCACCTACGAGGTCGCCAGCTACATCCAGGCGATCGAGCAGCTCACCGTCACCACGCTGCGCAACATCATCGGCGGCATGGACCTGGAGCGGACCCTGACCTCCCGCGAGGAGATCAACGCCGCCCTGCGCGGCGTCCTCGACGAGGCCACCGGCAAGTGGGGCATCCGCGTCAACCGCGTGGAACTGAAGGCGATCGAGCCCCCGACCTCCATCCAGGACTCGATGGAGAAGCAGATGCGCGCCGACCGCGACAAGCGCGCGGCGATCCTCACCGCCGAGGGCACGCGCCAGGCCGCGATCCTCACCGCCGAGGGCGAGAAGCAGTCCCAGATCCTGCGCGCCGAGGGCGAGGCCAAGGCAGCGGCCCTGCGCGCCGAGGGCGAGGCGCAGGCGGTCCGTACGGTCTTCGAGGCCATCCACGCCGGCGACCCCGACCAGAAGCTTCTCTCCTACCAGTACCTCCAGATGCTGCCGAAGATCGCCGAGGGCGACGCCAACAAGCTCTGGATCGTCCCGAGCGAGATCGGCGACGCCCTCAAGGGCCTCTCCGGAGCGATGGGCAACCTGGGCGGCTTCGGCGGCGGTTCGGGCAACGGGGGGTCCCCGGGCATCCCCAGCCAGGCGACCGAGCGCCGAGAGAAGCCGACGATCGACTGACCCGCTCGCGCGGGACGACAACGGGGCCCGCCTTCCCCGGAAGGCGGGCCCCGGCCGTGTCAGAAGCGCGGGCAAGCGCGCAGACCCCGCGCCGCGCGGCTCAGGCCGCGTCGACGGCCAGCCAGTCCGGCAGCGCGGCGAACTCCTCGGCCCCCAGCGTCAGCAGCATCGCGTCCGCGGGCGTCGGCTCGAACGGCTTCCGCAGCAGCGGCATACCCGCCTGCTCCGGAGTCCGGTCCGCCTTGCGGTGATTGTCCTCCGCGCACGAGGCGACCGTATTCAGCCAGGTGTCCCGCCCGCCCCGCGACCGCGGCACCACGTGGTCCACCGTCGTGGCCCGCCGCCCGCAGTACGCGCACCGGTGCCTGTCCCGCACCAGAACACCCCGCCGCGACCACGGTGCTTGTCTTCGGAACGGCACCCGTACATATCTGCACAGCCTGATCACCCGGGGCGCCGGTATGTCAACGGCGGCTCCGCGCATGCGCAGTTCGGGGTGGGACTGCTCCACAACGGCCTTGTCCTGGAGCACCAGGACGACGGCTCGGTTCAACGTCACCGTCGACAGCGGCTCGAAGCTCGCGTTCAGCACCAGCGTGTCCCGCATACCAGCCCACCTCCCGTGTGCACCCGCCCACCGCCGTGGCGGGCTGGGATCAACTCTGGCCGGGCACGCCGAGATGGACAACGAAATAAAAAATGCCCGCCCCCGATCACTTCCATGACCAGAGGCGGGCAAACGTTCTATGAACGTCAGGCTTCGGCGGGAACCTCGTACTCACCGATCAGCTGCGCACGCGCGAGCGTGCGGTAGCGCAGATGGAAGCCGACGACGGCCGGACTGGCGTCCGCGTCCGGGCCCAGCTTCTCCTGGTCCACGGCGTACACCGTGAACACATACCGGTGCGGCCCGTCCCCGGGCGGCGGCGCGGCCCCGCCGAAGTCCTTCGACCCGTAGTCGTTGCGAGCCTGTACGGCCCCCGCGGGCAGCCCCTCGAACGTGCCGCTGCCCGCACCCGTCGGCAACGCGGTGACGGAGGCCGGGATGTCGAAGACCACCCAGTGCCAGAACCCGCTGCCCGTGGGAGCGTCCGGGTCGTAGCACGTCACGGCGAAGCTCCCGGTCCCGGCCGGGAAGCCCTCCCAGCTCAGCTGCGGCGAGGTGTTGCCCGCGGCCTGGACCTGAGCGTCCCCGAGGGTCCCGCCGGACTCGACGTCCTCGCTCGTGACCGTGAAGGACGGCACGGCAGGGTGGAAGTCGTGGGGCAGCGGGCGCCTCTTCAGCTCGGTCACTTCGATACCTCCTGATGGCACGGTGGAATCAGCGACTCCGAGCCTAGTGCCGCGGCGCGGCGAGAGAGCGCTCCGGGCGTCCCGACGGGGCGAACGCCACCTGCGGCGCTAGAGCCAGTTCCGCCTGCTGCCGACCTCGGACAGCCACTGGTTGAGATACGCCGCCCAGTCGGTCCCGTGGAAGTCGCCGAGGCCCACCTGGAAGGAGCGGAAGGTGTCGCTGCCCTCGCTGAACAGACCGGGCTTCTTGTCCATCTCCAGCACGACGTCCATCACGTGCTCGTCCGCGACGAAGCTCAGCTCGACCTGGTTGATGCCCCGGTACTGCTGCGGCGGGAAGAACTCGATCTCCTGGTAGAACGGCAGCTTCTGCCGGGTGCCGCGGATGTGGCCGCGCTCCATGTCCGCGCTCTTGAAACGGAAGCCCAGCTGGATGAAGGCGTCCATGATCGCCTTCTGCGCCGGGAGCGGGTGCACGTTGATCGGGTCCAGGTCGGACGAGTCGACGGCCCGCGCGATCGCCAGCTCGGTCGTCACCCCGATGTTCATACCGCGCAGCGCCTGACCGTCGATCATCGTGATCGGCGTCTCCCACGGGATCTCCAGGCCGAACGGCACCGCGTGCACGGCGCCCGGCTGGATCTCGAACGCGCCACCGAGCCGGACCTTCGTGAACTCGATGTCCTGCTTGTACTCCGAGTCCTGCGTCTCGACCTCGACCCGCGCCTGAAGGCCGACGGACAGACCCTCGACGTTCTGGCTCACGGACCCGCCCTGAATCCGCACCTCGCCCTGGACGACACCGCCCGGAACGACGTTGACCTCGGTCAGCTCCGTCTCGACCGAAGCACCGCCGGCCCCCAGGCTCGCGAGCAGCTTCTTGAACGCCATGACTCTCCTCTTCTCGGAGTGGATCCCTGATCCATGAAAACGCGATCCGGCCGCGACCGGTTCCGAGCCGGCCTGTCGCGGCCACCCGCCTCGGTTACCCTCGGACCGCATGATCGCGACCCCCGACCGTACGCCCCTGCCCCGGGCATTCTTCGACCGGCCCGTCCTGGAGGCCGCTCCCGACCTGCTCGGCCGCGTCCTGGTGCGCACCACCCCGGACGGTCCGATCGCCCTGCGCCTGACAGAGGTGGAGGCATACGACGGCACCGACGACCCGGGCTCCCACGCCTGTCGCGGCCGTACGCCCCGCAACGCGGTGATGTTCGGTCCACCCGGCCATGTCTACGTCTACTTCACCTACGGCATGTCAAGGCGGTCAGCATGAACGTTGATCTCCTCTCCCATCCCGCTGAAGAGGTCGCCCCCAAGCTGCTCGGATGCGTCCTCACCTGCAAGACCCCCGAGGGGACTGTGAGCATCGCCGTCACGGAGGCCGAGGCGTACTCGGGTACGGCTGACCCGGCCTCCCATGCCTACCGGGGCCGGACACCCCGTAACGCCGTCATGTTCGGACCCGCAGGACACCTGTACGTCTACCGGTCCCACGGTCTCCACTGGTGCGCCAACGTCGTCACCGGGACGGACGGCGTCGCCTCGGCTGTCCTCATCCGGGCAGGCAGGGTCATCGAGGGGCAAGACCTGGCGCGCGAGCGACGAGGGGAGAGGGTCGAGAGTCCACGGCTTGCCCGAGGTCCGGGCAACTTCTGCCAGGCACTCGGCATCACGGCGGAGCACAACGGCGCAGACCTCCTGACAGGTACCTCGGTCGTGTTGTCCGAGGGCGAGTCGGTACCTACCGCGCTCATCCAGGTTGGTCCTCGGGTAGGCGTGAGCAAGGCCCACGACTGGCAACACCGGTTCTACCTCGCCGGTGATCCGACGGTCTCGGCGTACCGGCTGAGCCCGAGAGCCAAACCTTCCGCCGGAGCCTGAGCCGCTGTGCGCCTTGCTCACGGCCCGCCGGTGAGTCGGCGCGCAGGGGCGTACGGGCGGACGGCCGTCCGTGGTCGATGAGGACGTGCTCACCGTGGCCCGTGCCAGGAAGGCGAGAGGCGAGAGTGTGAGCGCCGTTGCCAAGGCTCTCGGGATCTCCCGAGCCACCCTTTACCGCCACCGCGGCGAGAGCGCCTGAGACTGGCGCACGCAACCGCAGACAGGCTCTCGGCTCCACACCGGGGGCCGTTGTCATGCACGGGCGTTTGACGCCGTCTGACAGGCGCAACGATGCCTGCCCCTGTCGACCACGGGGAAGTCGACAGAGGCAGGCACAGGGGCGCGCGTCGCTCGAACCGCCCCCCTTCCGGCGCACCCGGTCGTGGCCCTCTCTGACACCGTCGGGTGAGTCGCCCCGAAATGATCAGATATTATGGGCGGTTCTACGGTGCCTCCGACCCTCTTCAGGAACTCGCGGTGCTGCGCGAGGAGGCCGGGGAGCACGAGCTCGCCGAGCGGCTGGCCCGAGAGGCGTACTCCGCTGGAGACACCTCGGCTCTGCTCGATCTGGCATTGCTGCGCGAGGCGAACGACCGAGAGGGCGCAGAGAGACTCGCCCGGGAGGCTACCGTCGGTGGGCATCCCTACGCCCTGCAGACACTGGCGCGGGCACGAGCCGGAGGCCAGCGACAGGGAAGGTGCTTACCGGTTGACGTGGGAGGCCATCCGGGCCGGAGAACCCGACGTACTGCGCGCCCTGATGGACGACCAGATTGAGAACGGAGACCGCGGCGGGGCCGAGCCGTCAGCTCTGAAAGCCGCCAACCGCGGGTATCACTGGGCGCTGACTAGGTGTTTTTCTTCCTGGCTGTGAGCGGTCACGTAATTCCCCACCTTCAGCCGGTTCCGCGTCACGGAATTCCCCACCCCTGCGGTCACGACTCCCCAGAGGGAGGGCGGTCGTGGACGTGCGCCGGAGGCGCCCGGCGTCGCCGCTGGGCGTAAGGATTGCCCCGACTGCGGCTGAGGAGAGATCTCATACCATCGTTGGTGTGGCTCGCAGGCCGTCGAGCAATGCGGCCAGGTAGCGGTGCGCGATGTCGATCCGGTCTGCGGGAGCGCCGCCGTGTACGTCTACGGCGTGGGCGATGCCGCACATGAGCGGGACCAGATCGGCTGCGGCCAGGTCGGGACGGACCGCCCCGGCCGCGCGGGCCCGGTCGAGGAGTGTGGCGCCTGTCGACCACAGGGATTCCTTGAGTTGCGTGGTGCGCGGCAGGGCGTCGACGGAAGCGGCGGCGACCGGCGCCAGGGAGGCGTCGGTGACCTGCGCCTCGACGGTGCGGGTCAGGAAGCTCTCCAGCGCCCGCCAGGCGTCGGTGTCGGCCAGCGCCTGCCTGCCGTGGGCGGTCAGGGCCTCCAGGCGGGGGGTGGCGACGGCCTCCAGGAGCGCCTCGGGCGTGGCGAAGTGGCGGTAGACGGTGCCTACTCCGAGTCCGGTGCAGCGGGCGACGTCGTTGAGCTGCAAGGGCGTGCCCTGGTCGACCAGCTCGCGGGCGACGGCCACGATCCGGTCCCAGTTGCGGGCCGCGTCCTTGCGCAGTGGTGTCGTCCTCATGGGGACATGCTAATCGGATGGCTCATCCGGATGGCCCTGCCGTGCCATGCCGGGCCGGGCCTGGCGGGTCACGGCGCCACGAGGGGCGCGTGCTGCCGGCTGAGTCGGCGCACGGCATCGGCGATGCGGCGGTCGGCCGCCGCCCGGTGCGGGGAGACCGGCTGCGCCTGAGCGCCGATGACGATGCCGGTCCGGCCCGCCAGGGACTCGTCGGTGGCGGCGGTGATGGAGGACTTTGCGGCCTCGGATGCCGGGCCCGCGGTGGAGCGTTCGAACGTGCGGTGCAGCAGCGGCCACAGCAGCCGCAGGGCCGGTGAGACGATCTTCGGGTCGGTCATGGTGCCGTTGGTCAGGTCGGTCGCGGCGCCTCCGGGGTCGGCGGCGAAGACCGAGACGCCCGTGCCGTCGAGCCGGGCCGCCAAGTCGAGCGTGTAGGCGAGGTTGGCGAGCTTGGCGCGGCCGTACCAGTGGAAGGCGTAGTAGCCGCCGGGCGGCTCGACGGCGTCGAACTCCCGCTTGGCGAAACCGACCGCAGCCGAGGTCACGTTCACGATCCTGCTCGGCGCACCGGCCGTGAGCGTGGGCAGCAGCAGTTCCGTCAGCAGGTACGGCGAAAGGTGGTTGAGGACGAACGACGCCTCCACGCCGTCCAGTTCCTGTCGATCCGCGAACATCGCCCCGACGTTGTTCACCAGCACGGTCAGCGGTTCGCCGGAGGCGGCGTGGTCGTCGGCTATCCGGTCGGCGAGCGCGCGCACGCCCTCGAGCGAACCGAGGTCGGCGGGCAGGAACCGGCCAGGGCGAGCCGGGTTCACCGCATTGATCCGCTCGACCGCCCGGGCGCCCCGCTCGGCATTACGCCCGACCACGGTGACCGAGAATCCGGTGGCGGCCAGTCCCAGAGCCGTCTCCAAGCCGATGCCGGCGGTCCCGGCCGTGACCATAGCTGTCTTACCCATGCGTTCCTCCGGCCCAGCGATTCGGATAGATCATCCGCTTAATGGCAACGTAGCACAACCGGATGACTAATCCGCTTGTGGTGGCAGATGGGGCCGCGCCACTCGCGACGAAGCCCCCGCAAGCACCAGACCCGGAACCCGCAAGGAGCGCGGGTGCGGCGCTGCCGCAGCGGCGGTCGTCTCGCGGGGCGGCGTCCCCAACGGCCACCTGGGGAATTGCGTGACGCTTGCCGGGACGCCGCCTGGTGGCGGCGAGATCGTTGCGGGCTTTGGAGCAGACCTGCATGACGACGGTCCGCACGTAGTCGACTTCAGAAGGGCCTCCCCGACTCTCTACGGCGCCGGTGTCCGAGCACCTGACGCTCTACTCGCATCTCGGTCTCGTTGCGAGCCACCACAGCGCCGATGCGAGCAGCGAGCCGGCCGGACGGGGTGGACAGGTCGAGCACTCCCTGAGCCTGTGCGGCGGCCGGCGTGACGCCGGTCGCCTCGGCCAGGTCCACCAGGTCCTCAAGATCCCAGGGGGTGCGGTACATGCGGTCGTAGTGGCGAGACACGATGGCGTCTGGACAGGCAGTGCGAGCGATCATCTACGCCAGGCTCAGCCCCACCCCGAGGGGCGAGGAGTCCAAAGGCGGGAACCTGGCACAACAGGTCGAGTTGAGTCAGACGCTGTGCGACCGGAACGGCTGGTCAGTGGTAGCCGTGATCGTCGAGAAGGACACGTCGGCTTCGACCAAGCGGGGAGCCAAGCGAAGCGACGAGTGGGAGCGCGTCAAGGCTCTGGTGGAGGACGGCAAGGCGGCGCCGAACTCGCCCGTGCCCGACGGCTCACGGCCCGCCATGACAAGGAACTGGCCAAAGGCCCGGCCCGGCTAGCGACCGGCCTGAACGTGGACCGCGCGCTGGACGGATCGGACGCGTGCTCCGCCGAAGAGAGCCCGCTCACGGTCTTCGCCGGCACGCCCGTCCCCTCCGACCAGGTACGGAACGGTCCGCGCACCGGAGTCGCCGGCGAGGGCGGCGACGGCGACGCGCACCCCTGGCGCTACTGGGTCGCCGACGACGCGACGGTGAGCCCCCTATCGGGCGCACGTCCCCAGACTCCGCCGAAGTTGACGTGCCGTGGCGATGCGCGTAACGTGGCCCGAGCCGCTGAAGCGGGTACTGCGAAGTCAGCAGCCGTAGCGGCCAACCCACTACCTACGACAACCCCTCAGCGGGGTCGTTTCCGGCGTGCCCGCATGCCCGAATTCGAATCCGCGAAGGCCGATTATGAATCGGGCGGGGGAATCGGCTAACGTAGTGAATGTCGAAAGGCCGACGGGCGAAAGCCCAGGCCCAAGGCAATCCCGCCGACAGGGAATCGGA